>NZ_JBFUJE010000013.1:0-27993 GCF_056401535.1 Luteibacter sp. P4_E6
GGTCATCACATAGTCGCCTTCCGAACCGTACTTGCCGCGGATGTCCTGGAAAACACGGATATAGCCTGCGTCGACGAACACTTCGTCGCCCTGGGGCAGCAGGTTGCGCATGGTCGTCGCACCGCCGCGCTCGGCGCGCCCATCGGCGTCGTAGGGCGTGCGGGTCAGCAGGATCGGCGCGTGCTTCGCGTTCTTCGGAATCACGATGACCGTGTGCAGCTTGACCCCATCGCGCATCGGGATCTCCACCACGCGCTTGATGTAGTCGTTGGCAGCGGTGGGTGCTTCGAACTTCGCAGGGATATCCGGCGTCATCGGCGCGGTCTGCGCTGCGGCAAGGCCGGAAGCGACGGCCAGTGACAGGGCGAGCATGGGAAGCAACGAGCGAGGCGACATGGGCATTCCTGTGGCGTTGGGACGAAACCCTTCTAGCGTGCCGTATCGCGGGCCCGGAGGCCATGGTCCCGACCGGGAGGCCCCGGATCGCGGGCAATAAAAAACCCGCCGCTCCCAAAGGAGCGGCGGGTTCGGTGGTGCGTACTACTTACTGACCAGCAGCGGTCGACGCAGCGGCCGGAGCGGCCGTGCCGGCAGCAGCCGGAGCGGTCGTGGCAGCAGCCGGAGCGGCCATGGCGTCAGCCGGAGCAGCAGCCGGAGCGGTTGCAGCAGCGGCCGGAGCCGTGGCAGCAGCAGCCGGGGCAGCAGCCGGGGTAGCGTCTTCGCTCTTGTTGCAAGCGGAGAGCATGGCGGCAGCGACGAAAGCGAGTGCAGTGATCGAAGCAATCTTCATAGGTTTGGCTCCTCAGTTGTTATGTATAGGCGCAAGCGCGACGGCGGATACCCACCGGTTGGCGGGCCCTCCACGGCTTTCGCCGCGCGTGCAGATGATAAATGGTTTCATCCCTGGCGTGCCCGTGCGAAGACAGACGCGACAAGATTGCAACGATCATGATGAAGCGTAGATGTCTGGTGACGCAAGCGTGACGTAATCGCACGCTTTTTTCAGAATAATCGCGTTACGCCTCCGGAAGCCAGTCCTTAGTCTTGTCAGTCAGAAATTGCGATTCGGACACTTGGTCCGTTCGCCTGACAAGGAGAGAACGCGTGCTTACCGAAAAAACGTTTAAAACCCGATACCTGTCGGCAATGATAGCCGCTTTTGCGCAGCCCGCCATGGGCATGGAAGGACCACCCTGGGTTGTCGATGGGACGGAATTCGATCTTCCCGCAGGATCCTGGGAGACGACGCATCCGTCCGAGGCGGCGCTTCTTATCAGGGATGGCGGCATCGTCACCGGCACCGCCGTCGGAATCAAAACGTCGGGCCAGGGCGCTTCAGCCATCAAGACCGAGGGGTCAGGGGGTGAGCTCACCCTGACAGGAGGGAAACTTCAAACCGCCGGTGGAAGCGCCCATGGCCTTCTGCACACGGGAACCGGTCGCGTGAAGCTCACTGACGTGGACATCGTCACTGAGGGTGGCTTGGCGAATGGGGCGCGGTTCGAGGGCAAGGACGTCGAAGGCATACTCGTCGGCGGTAGCGTCGCCACCACTGGCTACGCTGCAGTCGGCTTGCTTGCCGTCGACGGAGCCCAGCTCGCGACCGAGGCGACCCACGTGTCCACGACCAACACAGCGGCCCATGGGTTGGCGGCGGAGGGCGCCTCGTCCGGGCTGCGGGCGACGAAAGCGTCCATCGAAACCCTCGGTGAGCAGGCGATGGGAGTGCGGATATCGTCCACCGGAACGGCGGTCGTGACCGACACAACCATCACGACCGGCGGGAATGGTGCGCATGCACTGCACTCCGACGAAAACGCCGCCTTCATCACCGTCTCGGGTGGCCTATGGAAGACCACTGGTGATCGCGCGAATGGTTTTGACGGCGCCACTAAAGCGCTGGCCAGCATCAGTGGCACCCATATCGAGACGTCGGGCTTCAACTCAGCCGGCGTCGATCTACGCGCAGGGTCACTCAAACTGAGCGACACCGACATCCTTACCCACGGTAACCAAGCGTTCGGCATCGTGGCGATGGGTGGCGATTTCCCTGGACGCGTCCCTTCCGTCGACGCCACACGCACGCACATCGTGACCGAGGGACGGTCGGCGAACGGTGCTGACGCCCGGGCCGGGGGGCGCATAAGCCTCAATGACACGGACATCCTCACCTCGGGGCAGTTCGCCAATGGTCTGAGCGCGTGGAACGCGTCGATCGTTGCCAACGGCACCACCGTCAAGACCACCGGCGTCGCCGCCTACGGTGCTGACGTGAGCGAGGGGGGCTCACTGACCCTCCAGGGCGGCTCGATCGAGAGCGAACAAGCCGCCGCGCTGCGCCTGAACAACCCGACCAAGGTACGCATCAGCGGGGGCGCAGTTCTGGCTGGCGCCGCCTTCATCGACGTCTACCCCACGTCCACCACGCCTTTCACCGTGACACTGGAAAACAAGAGCGTGGCCATCGGTGACATCCGCCTCGCCGACGTCAGTGGTGCGCCGCCGCCGGATGCCACGAAGACCTCCCTGACCTTACGCAACGAAGCCCTATGGCATGGCGGTACCGACATCGTTCGCGATCTCACGCTGGAGGACAAAGGCCGGTGGTCGGTGGCGCGCGACAGCCATATCGGCAGTTTCAACAGCGACCACGGCATCGTGACGTTCGCTTCTGCGGCAGGCACCTTCGCCACGCTGACCGTCGCGGGAGACTACGACGGCAACCAGGGTCTGTTCCGCATGCGCAGCCGGCTTGGTGACGACACCTCAGCGTCCGACTTGCTCCACATCATGGGCAACACGACCGGCAGCAGCTTCATCTCAGTCGATACACTCGACGGTGCGGGCGACTACACCAACGACGGCATCCGTCTGGTGCAGGTCGACGGCAGCTCGCACGGTCGGTTCGAACTCGCTGGCCGCGTGGTTGCGGGTGCCCACGAATACTTCCTCTACCAGGGGGCACTCAGCGCGGCGAACGACGGCGACTGGTACCTGCGCTCGTCACTGGAACCCGAAACGGTAGATCCCGCCATCATCGACCCGCCTGTGACGGAGACGCCCGACCCGGGTATCGATCCGCTGGTGCCGGTGGTACGCCCGCGCCTGCTGCGACCTGAGGTCGGCGCTTATCGGGCAAACCAGACCGCTGCGCTCGAGATGTTCCAGGGTGGTCCCGGAGCCGGCGAAGATGACGAACGCGACGGTGCACGCCATGACATCTGGGCGCGCTTCGATCGCCGCCATACCTCGTTCGATATCGGCAACCAGCTGACCACCACGTCGTCGGCCAGCGAGCTTGCGCTCGGTGCCGACCTGCTCCGTGATCCGGATACCGAAGCTCACCTGGGTGTCATGGCGGCCGTCGGTCGCGCCGACACACGGGGCACGTCGCTGCTGACGCATTACGCAGCCAGAGGCCGCGTGCGTGGTGCCGCTACAGGTTTGTACGGCGGCGTTCGAAGTGACACCGGCACGTACATACGCGGTTGGACACAGTACGCGCACGTCAACCAGCGCGTGGAGGGTGATGGTCTCGCCGCCGAGCGCTATGGCAGCGGCATGCTGACAACCAGCCTGGAAGCAGGGCACCGCTGGCGCCACGCGCTCAGCCGCCAGACCGACGCGTACATCGAGCCGCAGGCGCAGGTCCTCAGCACCCGGCTACGGGGAGGCACGCATCATGAGACCAACGGCACACGCATCGGCCCGCTCCATGGCACAGGCACCACCGCGCGTCTCGGCGTGCGCACGGCCGCCCGCTGGAATACGCCGAACGGCCACGTCGCCTCGCCCTACTTCGCCGCGAACTGGATTCGTCGCCTCGGCCGCCTCGATGCCACGGCGTTCAACGCCGAGTCGTTCGATGCCGGTGTGCCGCGCAACAGCTACGGACTTAAGCTTGGCGTCGCTCTCATGCGCAGTAACGGGTGGCGGCTGTGGACGGATGTGGAAACACGCTTCGGTGCCCATCGGTACCGTCGGGTGACCGGGTCCATTGGTATTCGCAAGGCCTGGTAATGCGGAGAACGAACTCGGGGCGTGCTACACCCCCGCCTCGAGTTCGCCTCAGCCTGCCAGCTCGACCGCTACGGGCCGCGTCCTGCGCGCGGTCGCCGTGCTCCCGATAGAAGCCAGCACGATAAACCCGATAGCCAGCCACTGGCCGGCGGCGAGATGCTCACCCAGTAGCAACATCGCGAGGAACGAAGCAACGGCCGGCTCCAGGCTCACCATGATGCCGAAGGTTTCGCTGGGCAGGCGCTTGAGCGCCATCATCTCCAGCGACATGGGGATGGCGCTCGAGACGATCGCCACGCCGAGACCGGCCAGCAGGATCATCGGATCGAGCAGGCTCGCGCCCGCGTGTGCCACGCCGTAAGGCACGACGACGAGGCTCGCCGCCACCAGGCCGAGCGATACCGATTGCCCCGCATGCAGGTGTCCGGCCTGTTTGCCGAAGAGGATGTACAACGCCCAACAGACGGCGGCACCGAGGGCGAGCATCACACCCGTCGGGTCGAGCGTACTGTTATGGCCGAGGGGCAACAGCATCACCAGGCCCGTGATCGCACTGGCGAGCCAGACAAAGTCGACCGGACGCCGTGAAGCAATCATCGCCACCGCGAGCGGCCCACTGAATTCGATAGCCACGGCGATGCCAAACGGAATGGTCCGCAGCGCCAGGTAGAAAAGCAGATTCATCACGCCGAGCGTCAAGCCATAGCGGATGACGAAACCTGCGTCGCGACGGCTCAGCGGCCAGCGCCAGGGACGCCAAAAAAGGATGAGCACCAGGGCGGAAAACCCGACGCGCAGGGCCGACGTGCCTTCCGCGCCAATCAGCGGGAAGAGTTTTTTCGCGAATGACGTGCCGATGCACAGCGAGGTCACCGAGCCGAGTACGGCCAGTGCAGGCAGCCAGAGGGATGAGCGTGGGGAAGTCATGAAAGCACTGTAGCGGCTGCCGCGAACGGCGCCCATGGGCTCCCACGTGACTGCTGACAGGAAAGATAGACTTTTTGTTTATGGTGGACATATAGTCCATTCATCATCCCGCCTGCCGATGGCCGCTCATGACCGCCCTGCCCGACTTCCGTCTCGAAACCTACTTCTCGCGATGGGAGTTCGCGGCGCGCTTCCACCTGACGGCCTCGGATGCCCAGAGCATGCGGGTGGACGAGCTCCTTGCCCTGGCCGAGCCGGAGGACCGCGCCGCCTTTGAGTCCCTGCATCTGGGCTATACGCAGACCTATGGTGCGCCAGCGCTACGTGAGGCCATCGCCGGCATCTACGACAGTTGCCAGGCAGATGACGTGCTCTGCTTCGCCGGTGCGGAGGAAGGCATCTACATTGCCATGCGTGTGTTACTCGGCGCGGACGACCACGCCATCGTGGTAACCCCGAACTATCAGTCGTCGGAAACCGTGCCGCTGTCGATATGCGATGTCACCGGCGTCCCTCTCGATCCCGACGATCACTGGTCCCTCGACATCGACCGTGTCGCCGCCGCCATTCGGCCGAACACGCGGGTGATCTCGATCAACTTCCCGCATAACCCGACGGGCAAGATACTCGAACGCGATCGATACGACGCGCTGGTGATGTTGTGCCGCCGCCACGGCATCTGGCTGTTCAGCGACGAGGTCTACCGTCCGCTCGGGCCGCCGGGCACGGCATACCTTCCGCAAGCGGCCGACGTGTACGAACGCGGCATCTCGCTTGGCGTGATGTCGAAAGCTTACGGCCTGCCCGGCCTTCGCATTGGCTGGATTGCCTGCACCGACCGCGCGTTCCTGCAGAAGATGGAGCGATACAAGCATTACCTGTCGATCTGTAATTCGGGGCCTTCGGAACAGCTGGCACTCATCGCCCTCAAGGCGCGGGAGACGATCCTCGAAAGGAATCGCCGGATCGTCGGCGACAACCTGGCGCTACTCGACAGCTTCTTTGCCGAATGGCCCGAGCACTTCGACTGGTACCGACCCGATGGCGGCTGCGTGGCCTACCCGCGATACCTCGGTGCCGATAGCGTTGAAGCATTCGCGGCAGGCCTTGTCGAGCAGGCTGGTGTGCTCCTGTTGCCCGCCGAGCACTACCGATCCGAACTGGGTCCGACACCGAGCGACCGTTTTCGCATTGGCTTCGGTCGTGCCGATTGCCCAGAAGCACTCGCTGCCCTGGGCGACTATCTGCGACGCAACCCCTGACCACCGAGTGATTGCGAGTAGCAGGTCGCTCAGCGGTCTTTCGCCTTGTGCTTTTTCACGTACTCCTGATATGCCTCGATACCTACATCGCGCCGAAGCAGCTTCGAATCCGGGTCGAGCGTATACGACGCATGCTCCGGCAGCGTCAGCTCACCTCGACCATCGGCCATGGGCAAGGTAATCACGTGGTCGCCGACACGCATGTCGACCGGCATCGGGAAGGCGCCCTTGCCAGGCACCGACCATGTCAGGTGCAGCTGTTGGCCGTCACGGGTTACCTGCAGGTCGGGTAGCTCGGCCTGGTAAAGGTAGATGTTGAAGAACCAGTGCAGGTCCTTGCCCGTGACCTTGTCGACGATGTCGATGTAGTCGCGCGTGGTGGCATATCGCGGCGMGAAGTTGCCCGGCACGGGGTGCTCGGTCCCGTACACCAGCAAACGCACCGAGCGGTAGAAGGCGTCGTCGCCGATGAGGTTTCGCAGGGTGTGCAGCACAAGCGCGCCCTTGCTGTAGATGTCCTGCCCTGGACCACCCCGTGCGTCCTCGTAAACATCTTCCTCCCGCCGTGGCTGCCCCGACACGATCGGATGGTGATTGGCAAGCTTGCTACGAAGCTGCATGAGATTGGCGAAGTAAGCCTGCTTTCCACCGATCGACTCGGCGTAGAGCGGCTGCATGTAGGTCGCGAACGCCTCGTGCAGCCACATGTCATCCCAGTTGGCGTTGGTCACCTGGTTGCCGAACCACTCATGCGATAGCTCGTGCTGAAGCAGGTCGTCGTAACCATAGGCTGTCTTGGCGTACTCGTTACCGTACGCATTGACTGTCTGGTGTTCCATGCCCTTGAACGGCGTTTCCACGACGCCCATTTTCTCCGCGCCAAACGGGTACGGGCCGACGGTACTTTCGAGAAAGTCGAGCATGGGCGGGAACTCGGCAAAGAGTGCACGCGCCTGCTTTTCATCGTCCACATACCAATAGTGTGTGGGGATGACGTTACCGAAACGACTGGTATAAGGCGCGGACAGCTCCCGATAGGGTGCAATATTCAGCGCGACGCCGTACGTGCTGACATCGTGACTGCGCCAGTGATACGTGCGCATGCCGTTCGCCTCGTCCATGCCGACGGCAACACCGTTGCCGACAGCCACCAGAGGAGCTGGCACGGTCACGTGCTCGTCGACGAGTTTCGGTCGGCCCATCGGATGATCGATACACGGCCAGAACAAATCGCAGCCCTCGCCTTCCACGGCGGTGGCGATCCAGGGTTGACCCTTCGGTGTTCTGGCCCACACAAAGCCACCATCCCACGGCGCATGTACGGCGGCATGGGGGCTGCCGTGGTACGTGACTCGCACCGTCGTATGGGCTCCCGCGGCGAGCGGATGCGGAAGATCGACCTCGAGGCGACCCTCCGGATTCCGATAGGCGGTACGCGGCAATGCCTTGCCGTCGACTTCGACCGCATCGACGGGCAGGTTGCGGTCGAGATCCAGCACCACGCGACGCAGCGGCGACATAACGGCGAAGGTCAATCTCGCGTCGCCCTCGATCCAGTGCCGTGCAGGATCGACACGGAAGCTCAGATCGGCATGTTCGAAGGTCACGGCCAGCTGTTCCGGTGCACGCGGGGCGCCGGAATTGAGGGTGAGGTCGGTCAAGGCGGGAAGTCCCGGCGGCGCCGAGGGCGTGCAGGCGACCGTACCAAGTGCCAGGCCGATGCCGAGCAGGAGCGTGTTTCGCATGATCGATGAGCCGTCCGGGGAGAGGGGAAGCGAGGGAACCATACTGACCCGCGGGTGCTTCGTCATCGGTCTTTAGATGGGTATCGCGCGGAGGACGGTGGCATGTAAAAGCTGGTCCCCGGCACCATCGGTGCTTCGTGCAATCCATGACGGTGCCGATGGTTGATCGTATGAGGGGTGATACAGCCAGCACATCGAGGCCCCCGTGAAACCACTCAAACTGATATCCGTTCTCGTGGTCGGCGCTCTTGGCCTGGGCGGTGGGGTTGGCGTTGGCGTTGGCGTTGGCAGTGCCCGGGCCAGCGCTGTTGCGGGCGAGACGCCTCCCGCTATCCCTGCGGCTTCCAATTCGGCCGCCAACCCGGCGCTTCCGGTGGAAGGTCGGTTTCCCGCGCTCAGTGGCGCCACGACATGGCTCAACGGGCCGGCCCTGACCCCTTCCGGCCTGCACGGCAAGGTGGTTCTGGTCGACTTCTGGACATTCTCGTGCATCAACTCGCTTCGACCGCTTCCTTATCTCCGCGCGTGGGCAACGAAATACCAGGCGCAGGGGCTCGTCGTGATCGGCGTGCAGTCGCCGGAGTTTGCTTTCGAACAACGGCTCGACAATGTGCGCGACGCGCTGGCAAGTCACGCGATCAGCTTTCCGGTCGCGGTCGACAATGGACACCGGATCTGGAACGCCTTCCAGAACGAGTACTGGCCCGCGATCTACCTTATCGATGCCGAGGGGCGCATCCGCTATCACCGCTTCGGTGAAGGCGATTACGACCAGACCGAACGCGCGATACAAGCGCTGCTGGTCGAAGCAGGCGCGTCAGGCGTCGAACAGAACCTCGTCAGCGTGCACGGCACGGGTGCCGAGACAGCGCCTGACTGGGACAACGTGAAATCACCCGAGACCTATCTGGGTTATGCACGGACGGAGCGATTCGCGTCGCCAGGCGGTGCCGTACAGGATACGCGGCACACCTACACCGCGCCGACACCGCTCGACCTCAACGACTGGGCGCTCTCGGGCGAGTGGACCATGGGGGCCGAAGCGACCACGGTACGCAAGGCTCACGGACGACTTCTTTTCCGGTTCCACGCGCGTGACCTGCACCTGGTGGCGGGCCCATCCACACACGGTTCGACGCTGCACTTCCGTGTACTGATCGATGGCAAGCCGCCAGGCAGCAGCCACGGCGCGGATACCGACGAACAGGGCAATGGGACGATCGACGGCCAGCGCCTTTATCAACTCATCAGGCAGAAAGCACCCATCGACGACCGGACGTTCGAGATCGAGTTCCTGGATCCCGGGGTGGACGTGCTTGCTTTCACGTTCGGCTGACCGGCACAGGGTTCATCGCGGAATCCCTGGGACGCTGGAGGGGTCGGTTCACTCGCCTTGCGAGTGCGTGTTTTAGCGGCTCGCGCCGCCGCTTGCGTGGGGGGTGAGGCGCAGAGCCTTCGGTGCCCACCCTCGCTGCTCAGACACGTCCTCCGCGTTTCGTACCGGAAAGGCCGCTGCGCGGCCGTGTACTTATTTGGCCTACGGCCGCTCCACTTGTGCGGAACTCGCCTCGAGGGTGGGCACCGAAGACTCTCCCCATCCSTGAGGTTCGTGCGGGYCGAGCCGACRAAGCAACGCCGCYTCGGCTGCTGGCTCGTCGCCATCGCCAAACGGTCAACCGCGTCGCGCCGGTCGCGATCGTCCTCGCGAGACAGCGCRGYGGYTACGACGGCGCTCACCGAGYCGGAAATGACGTGCCGACACGACCGCCGCAATGGTCCGCTTGGACCGCCACACTCACACCAACGGCTCTCCGTTCAGTTGAACGTATCGTCGTGAGAGACCTTGGTGTCCACCCTCGCGGCGAGTTCCGCACAAGTGGARCGGCCGTAGGCCAATAAGAACAGGGGCCGCGGAGCGGCCTTTCCTTCTCGAACGCGGAGGACGTGTCTGAGCCGCGAGGGTGGGCACCAAGGTCTCCCCGCGAGACGCCCAAGTGTAGAGAGCGACGGCAAAGCCGAGCCCGCGAAGCCGAAGGCGAGCCATGCGCGAGGTGCAAGGTGCAAGGTGCGAAAGCATGCCCGGCCTGAAAGCCGGGCGCCCGGGCCCCGGTAATCCGCGAAGAACCACAAAAAAAGGCAGGGCGCATGCCCTGCCTTTTTTTTGTGGACGAATGACGTTCTTCGATCAGAACGGAATATCGTCGTCGTCGAAGCCTTCGTTAACCGGCGGCGCAGAGCGCTGCGGGGGCGCATTGCCACCGCGAGGCTGGCCGTAGTCATCGCCACCGCGTGAACCGCCGCCGTAATTACCGCCACTACGCTGCTGGCCACCCGCAGCGGCGCCACCACCGCCACCGCCGTAGTTACCGCCGCCACCGGCTGCGCGTGCCTGCTGCGGACGAGCGCCACCGCCCTGGCCGCCACCGAAGCCGCCGCCGCCACCTTCACCGCCGGCATTGCCACCGAGCATCTGCATCTCGTTGCCGATGATGTCGGTCGAATAGCGTTCGACGCCATCCTTGTCGGTGTACTTGTCGGTACGCAGGGAACCTTCGATGTAGACCTGGCGGCCCTTCTTCAGGTACTCACCGGCAATCTCGGCCAGCTTGCCGAACAGCTTCACGCGGTGCCACTCGGTGCGCTCCTGCTTCTCGCCGGAGGCCTTGTCGGTCCAGGCTTCGGACGTGGCAATGCGCAGGCTGGTGATCGCCGTGCCGCTGCCGGTGTAACGGGTCTCGGGATCCGCGCCGAGGTTGCCGACAATAATGACCTTGTTGATACCGCGTGCCATGGATTTCCCTCGTATACGTGTCTTCGGACGCCGGCCCGGACCGGGCGGGCGTTCCCGCCCATCATAGCCAGCCTGCGCAATGTGCGGGCCGACGGGGTCGGACCGGGTAGTTTGGGCGATGGCTGCCCTCACCGCAAACCTTTCGATGTGGGCGGGAGTCCCGCCACGTCAGGACGCCAGTCTCATTCCCATGTGATCTGCACGAGCGCCGCTCCCAGGGCATCGCCGGGGCCGAGTGGGCCGACCCGGACATAGCGGGCCTCAAAGCGGAGCTCGGGCGCCGTGCCCGCGAGATCGAAGCGCACGGGGGTGGTCCCATCGGGCAGGACTGGGTGGCCGGAGCCCGTACGCAACTCGATAGCGACACCTCGAGCGTCCCCTGTCGTAGCCAGATAGCGAGGATCCGAAGGCGCGGCCGTCGCGTGCACGGTCACAAGGGCACGGGTGGCGCCGACGCAATCCGCGCCAATGAAGGCTGCGCCTGCCCACCGACTCCCGTCCCCCACCGAGGGAAGCTCGGAGACGGCAACGTTTCCCAAATCGACGCGAATCCGGTTTGCGACCAGTGCGCACGATGGCGTGATCGTGCCGGTGACATCGAACACCAGGGTGTCGCTGCGCCCCTCCCCGGCGTTGCCGGAAGGTGAGGCAAGAGAGATAGCGAGGAAAGCCGCCGCTACCGGTGCGATATGTCGGCGGTTCATTGGCACACCCCCGTCAGGCGTACGAGGCCGCGTGCAGCTTCGCCATCGGTCGTTGTCCGCACGACGCAGCGATCCTCCGCGCGTTGGCCCCAACGGATCGTCAGCGGTGCGCCTGCCACGACGTTGCGGACAAAGATGTGCCCCGCCTGCCCGACCACCCCGACGGAGCGCCCCTGCCCGTCCAGCACGTCGGCACCGAAAGCGGGTGGCGAGCCGTCCGTCAGCCGCGCAACCAGCAACGACGTGCGACCGACGTCCGTGTCGAACGGGACCAGCACGAGCGCCCCTGCCGTGGGCGCGATGCTTCGGCGCGTCGAAGACAGGCTGACGTCCAGCGACAGGCCGGCCGGATCGATCTCGACCGGGTTCCACCGGAAGGGCGCAAGGTAAGGCACCACCCCGTAGCCACGCCGGTCGAGCCGAACCCCGCTGGCGGACGGCAATCGCGCACCCGCCGCGCCGGGTGCATGCACCAGGGCCATCGCGTCGCCCAGTCGTTGCGCCCGCGTGATACCGCGGCGGTGGAATACGAGTGCCCCTGATGTCGAGAACGACTCGGCGTGCGCGCCACGGCTCCGATCGATGGCGACGCTCGACTCGCCCGCRCCGGACAGATGCGACGCGGAAAGGCCGAGCCGGCGATCACGCTGGCTTCCCTGCCCCAGGATGGCGCCGTATCCCACGTCGCCTTCCGTTCCCGCGGTGCCTGCCACGCCAACCTGCATGTGATGCACATCGCGGCCTCCGCCATGACCGGCGAGGGTGAGTGACGGCGCCGATGTGGCGGCCCCCAGCGGGATCGAGACGCCAAGACGTGCCGTCGCATCGTCAGCGGCGCGATGGAAAGAAATATCCAGCGTGGCCCGACGCCATCCGCGCGTCCATGCGAGAGCGTAGGACCGCAACGTTCCTGGCCTTCGTGAGCCGATGTGCCGTTTGATCCGATGCAGGCTGCCAGTTGCCGTGAGGACACCACGGTCCGAATCCAATTCGCGTTGCAGCACGACGTCCATTCGCTCGCTACCCCTCCCCTCTTCCTTCGCCGGCGGCCGACGACTAGCCAAGTCCGGCAGTGCACGCCCGCGCTCGCGTACGAGGCTGACCCACATGCTTGTCCCATCGTGCCAACGCCGGCCGTGCCGGACCCGCCATGCCCTGGCGCGACCCGGCCGTGAAGCGGATGCACTAGCCGCGATGCGGGACCCCATGAAGTCGATAGCGAAGGCACCGACCAACGTGTCGATGGCTCCTCCCAGCAGGGCCGAATCACTGCTTCCCCAACGGCGCCAGCCGGCATACAAGGTAGTGTCCCGCGCGAGGCCCTGTCGCCATGTCGCCTGTATCAGCTCGACGCCATGATCGTGTGTCGTCAACGCATGCCCGGCATTCATCGCGATCACGGCGTGACCTTCACCAAGCAGTTCAGGCATAGCGAAGAACGGCACGCGAAACGATGAGTGGCCGCCGTCTTCCTCGTCGATGGTGACATCCAGGTGACCGCCACGACCGAGTCCCTGAAGATCGTCGATGACGAACGGGCCCGGTGGCACTGAAAGCTCTCGCAGCAGAACGCCACCCTGCGTCACGCGCACGAGGGCATGCGTTCGCGCGAGCCCGCGCACCGTCGGTTTATAGCCGAGTCTCGTGTCGTCGTTCATGCGTGCATCGTTCGCCAGTGCCATGCCGCGCATGCGTACAGGCGCGAAGCTACCGTCGGCTATCAGGAGCTCGCCGACGCGCCACTGCGATCGCCACGCCTCGATCTGTCGCTCGACGTACAGATGACGCCGCTTGTAGCGTGACGCGCTCCACGATCCCGCACCGCGCACGCGCCAGTGTCCCGCGTTGATGCCCGACTCGTGAGCGAGGAAGCGGGCCGTTCGAGACTGCCTCGCCACGGTGCTGCGATGCAGGTTCACGCGCCAGCCAAGCTGCCCGGAGGCCATGCCGGCGTCACGTTGCGCCGGCGGCACGAGCCCGGACCTTTTGCGTTTCAGCCGTGCCTGCGGCACTTCGATATCCAGCCGCTGCTCGCTCACGTCGAACCGCGTCGTTGCACCGGGGACATCGTCGGAAAGCGGACGGCAGACTTCATCGCCGGTGGCAACGCCTTCCGAGTGCACGACGCCCAGCGACGCGAGCGTCATGGGCGACAGGCAGGGTACGGCGTCGGAACCGAGGTCCTCGGTGGCGAAACGCACACCGCGACGCATCTGCCATTCGCCGTTCAACCAGATGTCGGCGTCATAGGTACCGGGCATGACCGGATTACCTCGGGAGTAGCGGGAAAGATCAATCTTCATCGCGTGGTCACCTGGAAGAAATGCGGAATTGAATTCGACGACCTTGCCGACCGGCGGTGGGACATCCTCAGTGCCGGCGCGCGCCACGCCGACGATCAACGTGGCCGCAACCAGCCATGCACAAGGCGGCCAGCGATGAGGCGCTGCCAGACGGAACACACCCGCTTCAGTCATCAGCCACGGTGGCAGCCGCGACGTTTGCCGTGCCCGGGACGGTTGCGCCGTAGTCGTTGATGGAGGCGAACTTCACGACGGCCCCCACTGGGGCGACCTTGCCGTTCGGCAACGGCCACGTGGTCTGGCCGGTCGCGACGACCATTCCGCCGCCCAGCGGCATCGTCTCGCCCGGTGCGCCGTTCGCCACGATGGCGACCTCGTTGAAGGACACCACATAGGGCGAGGGATTGCGGACGCGAAGCAGGGCAAGTCCGCCCTCGCGCTCGATCGACCACGTCAGGAGCCCCGGAGCACCGGCAGGCTCGACAGCGAGACCTGACGGCCGATGCAAGAGTTTGAGCCTGTGCCGGAACGCAAACTGCAGCGTGTTCACCGCCTTCCCGGCCTCCGGACTCGGAGGGATCTCCAGGACGTTGAGCCAATACAAGGCCTCCCGGTCCGACGGTGGATGGCCACCCACGTGGACGATGCGAAGCGCGTGCCCGCGACCGGGATCGATGCGGAAGACCGGTGGCGTGATGGCGAACGGCGCATGCGCGGTCTCCGGCGTGGATCGCGCGTCACCATCGTCGATCCACGCCTGGATGAGAGCCGGTTCCTCTCCCTTGTTCTCGACGCGAACAGCGATGTCACGACTCGCACCCGGGAATACCACGCGCGTGCCGCCGATGACGACGCCGGCATTAACGTCGATGGCTGCGCAGGCGGCCGCCAGGGCAAGAAGCATGATCGCCCGGGCGCGAACCCTCACTGGTAGACGACCTGAAAGCCGACGCGCGAGTTAGCCGTGCCTTTCTCTGCCTTGCCCGTACTGTAATAACGCGCGATCAGTGGAATCACCGCGCTGTTACCAGCGATCGTCACGCCCTGGGAATCTTCCGTGTACATGTTGATCGGCGTGCCATCCTGGTTGGCAATCTGGATCTGCACGTTTTTCGCGGCCTCGGAACCGGCGTCGATGTTGAGGCGACCGGTGGCACGGTCGAGCGCGGGGCTGGCCGGATCGAAGCGGATCTTCGCGAGGTCGCCATCGAGGCATTCCGCGTTGCCGCCGATCTGGATCTGGAAACCGCGATCGCCGGACGTCTGGCCCTCGACGGCGAGGTTGGCGGCACTGATGTCGCCAAAATCGACCGTCTTCGTGGCAGCTCCCGAGCCGGGCGGCTTGCCTTCCACCAGGCACGTCGTGGCGGTGATCCGACCGGTAATTTCAATGGTCCCGTCGTTGGCGGCGAGCACGGGCGAAACGGGGATGGCGACGAGGGCGAGGACGAGTGACGAGGTAACGAACACGTTCATGGCAGCAACCTTCTCGGTGGAGGAAGGTCAGTGTCCGCGCATGACCGGGCGCCATCGATACGCGCGGGCTGAAACGCACGCCATCGCACCGCTCGCTTGCAAGCGCGTGGACGGCCACACCCGTGTGAGCGCAGCGGTGGCGCGGAGGGCCGCGGCCAGCGTGGCACGCCGCTCCGGGGCCGTCTCAGACCGCAAGAAAGTCCCGGCCGTGGCGCGGGAGGCCGGTACAGGACCCCGATTTTGCGGATCGCACGGGCGTAGACGGCCAATCCACCTATGCAGACCCTATACTGGGGGCCGATTTGTCGCACACGAACCTGGTCCATGGATTCCATCGCCGATCRCACCACCTCCCTCGACTTTGCCGGCGTTCGCGCCCTGGCAGCCGACGACATGAAGGAGGTCGACGCGCTGATCCGGCACCGACTGTCTTCCGACGTCGTCCTGATCAATGCCATCGCGGACCACATCATCGCCGGAGGCGGCAAACGGCTGCGTCCGATGCTGCATGTGCTCGCCGCTCGGGCCGCAGGCTACGGTGGGCAGGAACACGCGAAGCTGGCCGCGATCATCGAGTTCATCCATACGTCCACCCTGCTCCACGACGACGTGGTCGACGAGTCGGACATGCGGCGCGGCCGCAAGACCGCGAACGCACTATGGGGCAATGCGGCCAGCGTGCTGGTGGGCGATTTCCTCTATTCGCGTTCGTTCCAGCTGATGGTAGAGCTGGACGACATGCGCATCATGCGGATTCTCGCCGATACCACGAACACCATTGCCGAAGGCGAGGTGCTGCAGTTGCTCAACATCGGCAATGCCGACGTGGACGAAGCGGCCTACCTGGCGGTGATCGAGAGAAAGACCGCGGTCCTTTTCGCCGCCGCCACCGAACTCGGCGGCGTGCTCGGTGGCTTGCCAGAAAATCAGATCGCCGCGCTCCGTCGCTACGGCATGGAGCTTGGCTATGCCTTCCAGATCGCCGACGACCTGCTCGACTACGTTTCGGATGCGGAGACCCTTGGCAAGAACATCGGCGACGATCTCGCCGAAGGCAAGCCGACCCTCCCGCTCATCTATGCGATGCAGTCAGCCGACCCGGAGCAACTGAAGTCCCTGCGCCACGCCATCGAGCATGGCGGCCTCGATTCGCTGGACCGCATCGTCGCCGCGATCCGCGATTCGGGTGCGCTGGAGCGCACCCACGATCGCGCGGTTTCCCATGCCAACGCCGCACGGTCGGCGTTGGATGAGATCGCCGAATCGCCTTTCCGCGACGCCCTCGCCGCCCTGGCCGATTACTCGGTCGAGCGGCGCTTCTGACCGATCGCGTCGATCACTTCTTAGCGAATGCTTCCGTCAGCCATGCACGCATGGCGGCGTAAGCGCGGTTCGCTACCTTCGCGTCGTAACGGCAATTGCCCGTCGTCGTCGTAGCTTCTTTTTCCGTGAAGCAATGCACCGCACCGCCGAAATCGGTCGATGCCCAATCCACTTTCGCGTCGCGCATTTCCGCCTCGAAGGCCGCGCGCTGCTCGGGGGGCACGTTGGTGTCGTCGGCACCGTTCAACGCCAGCACCTTGCCGTGGATGTTCGAAGCGAGTTTCGGGTCATCGGTGGCCAGCAACCCATGGAAGCTGACCACGGCAGCGACATCGGCACCCGCGCGCGCGAGGTCGAGCACGGCGGAGCCGCCAAAGCAGAAACCGATGGCTGCCAGGCGCGTGGGATCGATCGGCGCACCTTTCTCCTGCGCCTTGAGTTCGGCGAAAGCTCGCGACACGCGCTCGCGCATGATCTTGCGATCCGCATAGAGGGGCTTCACCGCCGCACCAGCCTCGGCTTCCGACGTTGGCCGCGTCCCGGCGCCGTACATGTCGGTCAGAAGGATGACGTAGTCCTTGCCGGCGATGTCCTTGGCCTTGGCCAGTGCCATGTCGTTGATGCCATACCAGTTGGGCACCATGACGAGGCCCGGACGCTTCGTGGTCACGGCGTCGTCGTAAACCAGGAAGCTCTTATAGGTGACGCCCGCATCCGTCCATTGCACCGGCTTGGCGACCATCGCGGCAGATGCCGCACCGACGTGACCGAGGACGAGCAACGACAGGACAAGCAACGAACGGCGCATCGGCATGACTCCCTGGTTGAATGCGGCAAGCATAGGCCTGGCCGCATCGCCTGGGTAGCTACCGCTTCGCGTCTTCAGAGGCCCGCTGCGTGCCGCGCCAGCCGGCTCTTGAGTGGCCCGATGCGGTCGAGCAGCCGTACACCCAGGCCACGAGCGGTGACCAGCGGCGACGCCTGCCAGGCATAAATCCGGGCCAAGGCATCGAACGACCAGGCATCGAGGCTATCGGCGCTCCGACGCCGGCGCGCATAGCGCCGGAGCACGTGCGTCGCAGCAAAGTCCCTGCCCGCCTCACGCGCTTCGACCAGGGTGTCACGCAATTCGGCGACATCGCGCAAGCCCAGGTTGACGCCCTGGCCGGCGAGAGGATGCACCGCATGCGCGGCGTCGCCGAGGAGGACGACGCGCCCGACTTCGTACCGTTCGGCCAGCTTCAAGCGAAGGGGAAACGCGGCACGCCGGGAGACGGCGCGGATCGGACCGAGCCGGAAGTCGCTGGCGACGCCCAGCGCCTGCCGGAACGCCTCGTCGTCGAGCGCCAGGACGCGATGCGCCTCGGCGTCGGGCAGCGACCAGACGATCGAACTGCGTCCGTCGGCGAGCGGCAGGAAAGCCAGTGGCCCGCTGGGAAGGAATCGCTGCCAGGCCGTGCGCTGATGCGACTGTGTCGTTTCGACATGGGCGACGACGGCACGCTGCGCGTAGTCGCGGCCCTGCGTGCCAATGCCGACCATCGCGCGCAAGGGAGATTCGGCGCCGTCGGCGGCCACGACGAGTCGCGCGGCGACGACCTGGCCGTCGGCCAGATCGAGCTGTGCCCGATCCTCACGCATGGCATAGGCGACCACTTCGGCCGGGACGATACGGCGCACGCCGGCGTCATCCAGTGCGTGCCAGAGAGTGGCCTGGACGAGGTTGTTCTCGACGATGTACCCGAGCACGTCGCGTCCTTCGTCCGCGGCCTCGAACTGGATAGCGGCGCCATTCTCCGCGTCCCAGACATGCATGCGCTCGTACGCCGACGCACGCGCGTCGCGAATGCGCGACCACGCGCCGAGCCGATCGAGCAGCGCCACCGAGGAGGGCGCCAGGCCGACCACGCGGAGGTCGACTTCATCCGCCGCCGCCCAGGCGGCCGGCTCGCGGGCATCGATCAGGGCGACGGAGAAGCCGGCACGTGCCAGCGCCAGCGCGGCGGCGGCACCGACCATGCCTCCGCCCACCACCGCCACGTCGAGCAAGCTACCGCGACGGCGGGAGGGGTCGTTCTGCCGGAGGTCGTTCACGGGGTTTTCTCCCGTACCGCCAGGGGCGCGTGCAGCCGAAAACCCATGCCACGCCGACTCAAGGCGTGTCGCAAGGGCGGCACGCGATCGAGAGCGAGCATCGCCAGCGAGCGCAGGGGCCCCAGCAAAGGCTGTTTGAGGCAGGCCAGACGGACCAGGCCGTGGCTCATGGCCATGGTCCCTTCGCGGTCGGCCGCGCGCCGCGTGGCGTACTCCGCCAGGAGGGCCGGGGCGCCGGGATCGGCCGCCACGGCCACGAGTTCGGCCAGGGTCAGGGCGTCGCGCAGGCCGAGATTGAAGCCTTGCGCACCAATGGGGTGGACGGTCTGCGCGGCATTGCCCACCAGGACGGCGCGAGGGGCGATAAGACTGTCTGCTGCCACGCGTCGAATCGGATAGGGCGAACGCTTCCCCGGGCGAGACAAGCGGCCGAGCCGCCAGCCGAAACGCTCCTGGGCGAAGGCGGCGAAGGTCACATCGTCCATGGCCGCCACGGTGTCGGCCTCAGCGGCGGCGACGGTCAGTACGACGCCGACACGCCGATCGGCCAGAGGCAGCACGGCTACTGGACCCTCGTCCGTAAAGCGCTCGAAGGCGCGGCCGCGGGGGTCACGCTCGGGGGTCATCGTGCTGACGAAGAGTGCCTGCTCATAGTCGTGTTCCCGTGTGCCGATACCCAGCTGGCTTCGTATCCCCGACTGGGTCCCGTCGGCGCCGACCAGGAGCGGGGTGGAGATAAGCCGGGTATCGCCGTTGGACGACACCGTCACCGACCAGCCGCCATCCACGGCTTCGATGCGCTCGACCCGAGCCGGCGCCAGACGCGTGAGGAGGGGACAGCGATCGAGGCGGCGCAGCAACGCGGCGCCCAGTTCGCGCGCAGGCAGGGTCCAGCCCAGGGCATCCACGCCCTCCGCCGCAGCATCCATGCGCACGCTCCCGAAATCGCCGGCGCGGCTCGTATGAATGTGGTTGATCGGCGTGGCGTTGGCCTCCGCGAACTCCCACACGCCGATCGCCGCCAGGCCATTCACGGTCGCGCGGGCCAGGGCCAGGTTGCGCTCGTCATAGCTGGGCTGGTCGTCGACACGCGGCGCGGCGGCTTCGACGAGGATGGCCGGCAATCCTGCATGGTCCAGGGCGATGGCGAGGCTGGCGCCGACCAGGCCGCCGCCAACGATAACGATGGGTTGGGTAGAGGTCATGGGCGGATGATAACCCGCACCGATAGAATGCCCCGATGGGAAATCGACTTTCGAAAATCTACACACGCACCGGCGACGATGGCACGACCGGCCTTGGCGATGGCAGCCGGACCGGCAAGGACTCCCTGCGGGTCACCGCCTACGGCACCGTGGACGAGCTCAACAGCGCCATCGGCATGACCATGGCCGCGCAAGAGGCGGACGACGACATCCGCGACGCGCTGGCGCAGATCCAGCACGAGCTGTTCGATCTTGGCGGCGAGTTGTGCATCCCCGGCATGGCCATGGTCCAGGCGCAGGACATCGACCGCCTCGAGACGGTGCTCGACGCCTTCAATGCGGACCTGCCCGCCCTGAAGGATTTCATCCTGCCCGGGGGCGGCATGGCGGCGGCATCCTGCCACCTCGCGCGGACCATATGCCGGCGCGCCGAGCGCGATGTCGTCGCCCTCGGCCGGGTGGAGGAGGTCCGCCCCGAGGCACAGCGTTACCTGAACCGCCTGTCCGACCTGCTCTTTGTCATCGCACGCGTTCTTGCGCGCCGTAGCGGCCACGGCGAAGTGATCTGGCAGCATGAGCGCCGCCCGCGAGGCTGAGCCGGCGGTGTAAGCTCGATCGGCAGGCGTGTCGATCGACGACGCGCTCCCTGGGGATCCGGAGCTATGGGTGACTTGCCTTCGTGCGGTGTGGCTGGCGATTCTGCTAAGTTGGCCGCCTTTCGAACGAATAAGACCGAGCCTGTGACGTCACGCAACAGCATCCTGCCTAAACGCCGCCTGCTGGCGACAGCCGTCGCCTTCATCGTCTCGAGTGCCGCCCAGGCGGCCCAGGTGGCGCCCACGACGGTCGCACCGACGCAGGGCACGACCACCCAGGCGACGCCCGTGGCAACCTGCACACTGGGCTCGTTCTTCTGTCCGAGCCGGCCGCTGAACTACAACCTGTGCCGTCCGAATGCCATGCTGGCCTTCTACGAGCCGGAAATCACCAAGGACACCTCGCTGCGCGAGACCGCCGTGACCGACGTGCACTCGGGTCTCGATGACGGCACCAGCGGCGTCAAGGTGGAGAGTCCCGAGCCGGATGTGTATCACCTGACCGGCGGCGTCCGCCTCGAGCGCGCCGACCAGGTCATGCGCGCCGACGACGTGACGTAYAACTCGGACTCGACCGCCTACGACGCCAAGGGCAACGTGCGGTACCAGGAGGCGGGCATGCTCGTTTCCGCCGAGCGCATGACCGGCACGACCACGCCCAACCAGGCCGACGCCGACCACGTCGCCTACCAGCTGCTGGATACGCGCGGCAACGGCGTGGCCGACCACGCCAAGGTGATGGACCCGCAGCATGGCCGCTTCTCCATGGCCACGTATTCCACCTGCGATGTCGGTAACCACCAGTGGGAATTCCGCGCGAAGACGCTGAACCTGAACAAGGATACCGGCGTCGGCCTGGCGCGCAGCGCGACGCTCCGGTACAAGAACGTGCCGATCCTCTATGCGCCCGTCTTCTCCTTCCCGCTGGACGACCGTCGCAAGAGCGGCTTCCTTTATCCGACCTTCGGCTCGAACAGTTATTCGGGCGTCTACCTCACGCTGCCGTATTACTTCAACCTCGCGCCGAACTACGACGCCACGGTCGAACCGGGTTTCTATACGGATCGCGGGCTGATGCTCGGTGGCGAGTTCCGCTACAAGCTGCCGACGTCCAACGGCAGCTTCGACCTGCATTACATGGCCCACGACAAGGGCGAGGATCAGGACGTCAGCGGAACGAGCGACCGCGACGGATCAAAGCAACGCTGGCTGGTGCAGATCGCCAACTCCACCGCCCTCGGCGACGGCTTCAACTTCGGCGCGAACATCAATCGCGCGTCGGACAACCAGTACTTCCGTGACTTCGGCAACGATATCTACACCTCCGGCGTCTCATTGCTGTCGTCCAGCGCGTACGTGAGCAAGGGCGGCAAGTACTGGTCAGCCACCCTCGGTGCGGATGACTATCAGAACGTCGACGCAGGCCTGCCGAACTACGTGGCGCCGTATCGGCGCTGGCCTCGCGGCACCTTCAATTTCAACGCGCCGGTGCTGAGCTGGCTCGACGGCGGCATTGACAGCGAAATCGTGAACTTCCGCAAGGAAGATCCCGCGCCGGTCTCTCCCGGCGTCCCAGGCCAGGTCGATGGTACCCGCCTTGATCTGGCGCCGTTTCTCGCGGCCGACTTCCAGGGTGCATCGTGGTTCGTCCGTCCTCGCCTCGAGTACCGCTACACCGACTATCGCCTCAACACCGACTACCGGCAGTTCAACTACACGCAGCGCGACCCGTCCCGCTCCCTGCCGATTGCCAACGTGGACGCCGGCCTGATCTTCGACAAGCAGACGAACCTGTTCGGCACCAGCTATACGCAGACCCTCGAGCCGCGCCTGTACTACCTGTACGTGCCGTATCGCAACCAGAACAATCTGCCGCTCTTCGACACCAGCGAAATGTCGTTCGACTTCTGGCAGCTGTTCAGCAACAACCGCTTCTCCGGCGCCGATCGCCAGATGGACGCGAACAACCTGACTGCCGCCCTGACGACGCGCCTGCTCGATGACCACGGTGTGGAACGGCTATCGGCCAGCGTCGGCCAGATCCGTTACTTCAGCGACCAGAAGGTGCAGTCGCCGGGCGTGGCACCGACCAATTTCGCCGGTTCCGACTACATCGCGCAGTTGAGCATGCAGTTCAACGACAACTGGCGGATGAACAGTTCGTACCAGTGGAACCCGAACAACAAACAGAGCCCCTACCTGAATACGGATGGGCAGCTATTCGTCCAGGGCCATGAGACCGATCTGGCCACGGTCCAGGTCCAGCGCCGCATCAAGGGCGACGGCATCATCAACTTCTCGTACCGGTATCGCCGCAACGTGATGGAACAATTCGACACGTCCGTTGTCTTTCCTGTGTCCGAGCGCTGGCGCGCACTGGCGCGATGGGTTTTCGCCCGCCGCGACGTCCTGCCTGTCTACGCGCCCGGCGGAACCACGCCCTTCAATACCTTCACGTTCTCGCACCGCACCCTGGATGCTGCCGTGGGCGTCGAGTACGACAGCTGCTGCGTCGCCTTCCGCGTACTCGGCCGCCACTACGTACGCGACTACACCCGGCAGACGGCAAACGAGATCATGTTCGAGATGGAATTCAAGGGCCTGGGCTCCTTCAACCCGGAGACAGGCAGCTATCTGCGGCGTGCTATCCTTGGCTATCAATAAGAGGGGCAAGTGCCCCAGGCTCCCTATTCGATGAAGCAGATTCTTGCGTATTCCCTGCTCGCCGCCGGTCTTGCGTCGGTCGTTCCCACCGCCCATGCCCAGCTGATGCCTTCGGCCCAGCCGGCACAGGGCGGAAGCGCTTCCGGCAACGGTTCGCTCGACCGTATCGTGGCGGTCGTTGAGGACGACATCATCCTGCAGAGTGAGCTCGACGAAGCGATCAATGCCATCGTCAAGCAGTACGCCGCGAATCCTGCCCAGCTGCCGCCGCACGACGTGCTGGCGCGGCAGGTACTCGATCGCCTCATCCTGATGAAGATCCAGGTCCAGCAGGCATCCAACCAGAACATCAAGGTCTCCGACCAGGATGTGGACCAGGCGGCCGCGAACGTCGCCCAGCAGAACAAGATGAGCCTGGAGCAGCTGAAAGCCGCGGTCGAACAGGACGGCTACAGCTACGCCGGCTTCCGCCAGCAGCTGTCCGACCAGATCACCGCGCAGAAGCTGCACGAGAGCGTCGTTCGCGACCAGGTCAACGTGACCGATACCGAGGTCAACAACATGCTCGCCAGCCCGACCTACAAGGGCGGTGAAGTCCACCTGGCACACATCCAGATCAGCACCCCGGCCAACGGCAGCGCGAGCGATATCGCCGCCGCCCAGGCCAAGGCCGAGGAGACGCTCAAGGCGATCAAGGGCGGCATGGACTTCAACGCCGCTGCCATTCGCTACTCCGACGCACCCGACGCCCTCGATGGCGGCGACCTCGGCTGGCGCCGGCTCGATGAAGTGCCGCCGGCCTTCGCCGACGCAGTCACCGGCCTGAAGCCGGGTGACAACACCGCCGCCTTGCGTGGCCCGACCGGCTTTCACATCCTGAAGCTGGTCGAGACCCGCCAGGCCGGTCGTCAGATCGTCACCGAGTACCACGCCCGTCAGATCCTGATCAAGCCGTCGGAAATCGTCACGCCCGAGCAGGCGGAGAAGAAGGCGCAGGACATCTACACCCGCGTGGTCGACAAGAAGGAAGACTTCGCCAAAATCGCGAAGGACGACTCCAAGGACAACACCACCGCGAACAACGGCGGTGACATGGGCTGGTTCGCGGCGGATGCCTGGGGCCAGGCCATTGCCGGCCAGATCACCACGCTGAAGGACAACGAGGTGTCGCACCCGATCCAGACCGAAGCCGGCTGGATTGTGCTCCAGCGCCTGGGCGCGCGTCAGAGCGATCTGACCGACCAGCTGCAGCGTGACCAGGCTCGCCAGGCCATTGGCAATCGCAAAGCCGACGCGGCTTACGAAAGCTATCTCCGTGAGCAGCGCTCCTCGGCCTACGTGAACATCCTCGTGCCGGAACTCAAGGATCCGGACGACAAGCAGGCTTCGGCCACGCCCGCCCAGTAATCCGTCATGACCGCGACCACCCTGCCACGGCTCGCCGTTACTGCCGGTGAGCCTGCCGGGGTAGGTCCGGAGCTGGTCGCCCGCCTCGCCGCGAGCGATCTTCCCGCCGACCTCATCGTGATCACCGATCGCGATCTGCTTCGCCGGGCCGCCGCCATCTGCGGCATCGACCTCACCATCAGCGACGACGATGGCTCCCGCCTTGCGGCGAGGGCCGCCGGACACGTGCGCGTGCGCCATGTGCCCCTGGGCGAGAAGGAAACGCCGGGGCGGCCGGACCCCGCCAATGCGCGGCACGTGCTCGACATGCTGGCCGTGGCAGCCGACGGCTGCCTCAGTGGCGAGTTCGATGCCGTCGTCACGGGCCCCGTGCAGAAATCCAGCATCAACGAAGCCGGCATCCGCTTTAGCGGACACACCGAGTTCTTCGCCGAGCGCGCGGYCAGCGATGTCGTGATGATGCTGGCGAGCCCGGACCTGCGCGTCACCCTGGCGACGACGCACCTACCGCTGTCGGCGGTGCCATCCGCCATTACACCGGCGCTGCTGGAGCGCACGCTGCGCATTGTCGGCGGCTCGCTGACCTCGCTCTATGGCTTCATTCGCCCACGCATCGCCGTGCTAGGCCTCAACCCGCATGCGGGCGAGGACGGTCACATGGGACGGGAAGAGATCGACACCATCATCCCGCTGCTCGAGCGGCTGCGCGGCGAAGGCATGGACCTCCTCGGGCCACTGCCTGCCGACACCGCCTTCGTACCCGTCCTGCGCCATCGCTACGACGCGGTGCTGGCGATGTACCACGACCAGGCGCTGCCCGTGCTCAAGAGCGAGGCGTTCGACAGCACGGTCAACGTGACCCTCGGCCTGCCCTTCATCCGCACGTCCGTCGATCACGGCACCGCACTGGACCTTGCCGGCACCGGCCGCGCGGATCCGGCCAGCCTGTTTGCCGCGGCGCGACTTGCGATCGATTTCGCCAACCATCGGGCCGCCGTATGAACGCACGCCCCAAAAAAAGCTTCGGGCAGCACTTCCTGCACGACAAGCGCTACATCGACCGCATCGTTTCCTCCATCGCGCCGAAGGACGGTGACACCGTCGTCGAGATCGGCCCCGGGGAAGGGGCGATGACGATGCCGCTGCTGGCCGTCGCCAGGCGGATGACGGCGATCGAGCTGGACACGGACCTCATCCCCGGCCTGCAGGATCGCGCCGCCTCCATCGGCGAGCTGCGCATCGTGCATTCGGACGTCCTCAAGGTGGACTTCACGGCGCTCGCTCGTGAACTGGGTGCCGAACGCCTGCGTATTGCAGGCAACCTGCCTTACTACATTTCCAGTCCGATCCTGTTCCACTGCGTCGAGCACGCCGCGGCGATCCAGGACATGCACTTCATGCTGCAGAAGGAAGTCGTCGAGCGCATGGCGGCCGATCCCGGCAGCAAGGTTTATGGCCGGTTGAGTGTCATGCTGCAGCTCGCCTGCAAGGTCACCCCCCTGTTCACGGTGCCGCCGGGCGCCTTCCGGCCGCCGCCCAAGGTGGACTCGGCCGTGGTCCGGCTGGTCCCACTGCCGCCCGAGCAGCTCCCACAGGGCGACACGGCGAAGATCTACCAGGTCGTGAAGGCCGCCTTCGCCATGCGCCGCAAGACCCTCTCCAACACGCTGAAGGGTCTCGTGGACGACGCGACCATCCGGGATCTGGGCATCGACCCGCGTGCCCGCGCGGAAACCCTGCCCCCCGGCGACTTCGTCAAGCTAGCCAACGCGATGTGAAGGTCCTTGCGGGCATACTTGCCCGCCCTGTCCCCGTCCCCGACAATCGGACCATGAATTCCAAAACACCCTACACGATCGACGTGGAGGTCGAATCCCGCTTCGTCCCCGACCAGTCGCAACCCACCGACAATCGCTACGTCTTCGCCTACACCATCACCCTGCGCAACGCCGGCGAGACGGGCGCGCAACTGATGACCCGCCACTGGGTCATCAAGGATGCGAACGGCAAGGTAGAGGAAGTGCGCGGTGACGGCGTGGTCGGCGAGCAGCCGTGGATGCGACCCGGTGAGTCGTTCGAGTACACCTCCGGTGCCGTCCTCGAGACGGCGGTGGGCACCATGGAAGGCAGCTACAGCATGATTGCCGACGACGGCACGCAGTTCGATGCCCCGATTCCGACTTTCGTGCTTTCGATACCGCGCACGCTCCACTAGGATCGACTCATGGATAGCGTGCACGCCGTTAACGGCGCCATGGAGCAGCAGGACTGATGGCCGTTTACGCAATCGGCGACGTCCAGGGCTGCTACCCCGAACTCCAGCGCTTGCTGGAAAAGATTCGCTTCGACCCGGCGAACGATCGCCTGTGGTTCTGCGGCGACCTGGTCAACCGTGGCGGCGAGTCGCTCGCCACCCTGCGCCTGATTCATTCGCTGCGCGAGCAGAGCATCATCACGCTCGGCAATCACGACCTCTCGTTGCTGGCCATCGGCCAGCGCCGCGAAGACGCTCAGCAGCGGGTCAATCCGGAACTGCGCGAGGTCTTGTTTGCTGACGATGCGCCGGTCCTCATGGAGTGGATGCGCACGCAAAAGCTGCTGCACCACGACGAGGCCCTGGGCTGGACGATGATCCACGCCGGCCTCGCGCCAAGCTGGACACTGCGTCAGGCACAGCGTGCCGCACTGGAAGTCGAACGCGAGCTTGGCGGCCCACGTCACCAGCGCTTGCTCAAGAACCTGTTCGGCAACCGGCCGCCAGGCTGGAACAACCGCCTGCAGGGTGTCGAGCGACATCGCGCCACGATCAATACCCTGACACGCATGCGCTATTGCGATGTCAGCGGTCGCATCGACTTCGAAGGCAAGGGCACACCCGGCACGCAGAAGCCGGGCATGTATCCCTGGTTCGAGGTGCCGGGCATGCGTCGCCGTGAAACGAAGATCGTGTGCGGGCACTGGTCCGCGCTCGGCCGTTTCGCCGGCCTGGGCATCTACGCGATCGACACCGGTTGCGTCTGGGGCGGCCAACTCACAGCGCTTCGCCTGGACACACCGGAGCCCGAGTACATCACGGTAGAGGCCGAGCCCTATCGTCAGAAGCCCAAGGGCGGCGGCGACTAGGTAGACGCACCGTTCTGTGTAGGAGCCGATTCATCGGCGATCCCGCGGTAGCGAGCAAGGTTTCGGTTCACTCGCTTCGCGAGCGCATGTTTTTAGCGGCTCGCGCCGCCGCTTGCGTGAGGGGGTGAGGCGCAGAGCCTTCGGTGCTCGGACGTAGCGGCACAGAGCCTTCGGTGGCAACACCCACGCCCAACGGCTCTCCTTCCAGCTGACCGTCGCGTCGTGGGAGACCTTGGTGTCCACCCTCGAGGCGAGTTCCGCACAAGTGGAGCGGCCGTAGGCCAGTTAGATACATGGGCCGCGTGAGCGGCCTTTCCTTTGCGAACGCGGAGGACGTGTCTGAGCAGCGAGGG
>NZ_JBFUJE010000014.1:0-27692 GCF_056401535.1 Luteibacter sp. P4_E6
ACCTCGAAGGAAATCGTTCCCGTCTCCGCCGACCGAGGCGAAAGCCCCGTCGCCAAGGCGATCCTCGAGTTCGTCAGCCGCATTCCCGCGAGTGATATTCCCCGGGTGAAAGGTGACGCCGCCGAAGAGTGCCGCCGTCTTGCTGCCTCCGCGGCGCAAAAGGCCGCCCTGACGGCGGGCACGCTCGCCCTGCCCCCCGGCCCGTTCGGCTGGTTGACCGTCCTGCCCGAACTCGTCGCCATCTGGCGCATCCAGGGTCAGCTGGTCAGCGACATCGCCGCCGCTTACGGCAAGACCCCCAAGCTCGGCCGCGAGCAGATGCTCTGGTGCCTGTTTCGCCACACCGCTGCGCAGGCCTTCCGTGACGTGGCCATCCGCGTGGGCGACCGCCTCGTCTTCCGCACCACCGCCACCAGCGTGCTGCAGCGCCTGGCCGGACGCATCGGCGTGAGCGTGTCCAAGCGCGCCGTCGGCAAAGGCATTTCCCGCTGGCTGCCCGTCGTCGGCGCACTTGGCGTGGGCGCCTATGCCTACTACGACACCGGCCAGGTGGCGAAGACCGCCATCGACCTCTTCAGCGGCGAAATCCACATCGACGACGAGCCCGACGGCAGCGAGCCCGGCAAAAAGGCAAAGCCGCGCGCGGCCGAAGCCTCAACGACCAAGGTCGCCGCTACGCGCTCGGTAGGAGCCGGCTCTGCCGGCGATAAGCCCGCCACGAGGTCGGCCGCCCGCAAAACCATTCCCGCCGCCACCCGAAAACGCGCCACCACCAAGAAGGCCGTCGCCCGCAAGTCCGCAGGCACCAAGGTCGCGACGTCCACCACGGCTAAGCCGGCCCCGAAGAAAGCGGCAAAGAAAGCCACGAAGAAAGCCACAGCCGGCCGAGCTCCTGCCAAGAAAGCCACCGCTCGCCGAGCTCCCGCCAAAAAATCCACGGCGCGCAGACCGAAAGCCGCAACGTGACGCGCACTCCTGTTTGCGGCAAGCTCCCTGCGGATTAAAAGGGAGTCGCGATGAACAAGCAGCCGGTCATCCTGGTCACCGGAGGTGCGCGCCGCGTCGGTGCCGCCATCGTGCGGCATCTGCATGCCGCCGGCTGTGCCGTCGCTATCCACTTCAGGAGCTCGGCCGACGAAGCCAAAGCGCTTGCCCAGGAACTCAATGCCGCGCGGGCTGACAGTGCCGCTATTTTCCCGGGTGCACTTGAAGACGACGCCACACCTGGCGCACTGATCGCCGCCGTGCTCGAACACTTCGGCAGGCTCGATGGCCTCGTCAACAACGCCTCGGCGTTCTACCCGACGCCGATCGGCGAAACCACCGCTGCACATTGGAACGATCTCTTCGCCGCGAACGCGCGCGCGCCGTTCTTTCTCGCGCAAGCCGCGACGCCAGCCCTGCGTGAAGCGCGCGGGGCGATCGTCAACATCGTCGACATCTATGCCGAGCGACCGCTTGCCGGGCACACCGTCTACTCGATGGCAAAGGCCGCGCTGGTCATGCTGACGCAGGCGCTCGCCAAAGACCTCGCACCGCAGGTGCGCGTGAATGCCGTCGCGCCAGGAGCCATTCTCTGGCCCGCATCAGGCAAGCCTGAAGAAGCTGCGGAAGCGCTGATCGCGAAGACGCCGCTGGCGCGCAAAGGCGAGCCGGACGACGTGGCCGAGGCGGTGCGCTGGTTGTTGCTGGATGCGCATTACACGACGGGGCAGGTCATTCGGGTGGATGGTGGTAGGGCGTTGAGTATTTGAGGGGCGTCGCGAGCGGGCCGCGCCTTTGGCGCGGATCGCCGATGAATCGGCTCCTACAAAAACGAGAAGGCCCCGACGTGTGTCGAGGCCTTGTTCGCCAGAGGTACCGGCGATTACTTCTTTGGGCGAAACGCCGATTCCAGCAGGGCGCGATCGAAGCCCTGCCCCGGATCGCCTTCTTCGGCGAAGCGATACAACGCAGCGGAATAGACGCCGTGCATCGCGGTCTGGAACAGGCTGAGGGCGACGAGGCCGATCACAGCCGCGGCGCCGACGACGAACATCAGCGCGACGGAGTGTGTCGCGACGGCGCCGAAGAAGAGCATGGCGCTGATAAGGATCAGGCCAAAGGTCAGCAGACCGCCTGCCACGCCGATGCCGGCGTTACCGATGAGGTTTTCACCCCAGGTACTCCGCAACAGCGACGTGCTGCGCTTGATCGCGTCGATCGGACCGACGTCCTGCGCGGCGAGCACCGGCACGACCAGGAAGGTGGCCACGGTCCAGCCAAAACCAAGCATGCCGACGACGATGCGACCGATGATGCCGAAGCGTTCCTGCAGCGCGCGAAGGATCATGCCCACGGTGGCGGCAATGAGCGCGTAGCCGATGATGTTCGGCAGCTTGCCCATGGCCAGGCGGATGCCGTCGCCGACGGTCGGGTTGCCGCCATCGAGGCGGATCATCGCGGCCGACGCCAGCGCGGTGTTGAAGAAAATCACCACGGTGTACTGGACGAAGTAGAACAGGAAGCTCACCAGCATGAACATCGGTGAGGCATGCCCACGCTCGCCTTCGAAGCCGGCGCGGTGATGTGCGATGAGGGTGAATACCGGCCACGCGAAGGTGGCGATCACGGCAAGCGAAGCCAGACCCGCGAACAGCGGAAAGAGCATCAGCTCCTTGTCCTGACGGAGGATGTTGGCGCTCGCCTTCATGAGCGCCCAACTGCGTGCGAACTTACCCATTTCCCGATTCCCTTTGGCCCCTTGGTGGAACGCGTTGTAGCACCTTGGGGCAGGAGTTCGCCAGAGCCATTCGCCTGCGGACCGCCTAGCGGGAAGCCCCGACCGCCGTGGTGCACGCATCATCGACGGTCAGCGGCTCGCGTTCCTTCGGGAAAACCGCCCACAACTCAGCCATGGTCCGGCCGTCGACGGGATGGCGAACGGACGGTGCGATGTCCGCCATCGGCTTGAGCACGAAGGCATGGCGCAGCTCCCCGCGCGGCAGCTTCAGATGTCCCTTGCCGCTCAGGACCAGATCGTCGTAAAGCACGATGTCCACGTCGAGCGAGCGGGAGCCAAAGCGCGCACCCCCGCGGATGCGACCGTGGCGATCTTCGAGCGCATGCAGCCAGTCGTTCAACGCCTCGGGGGCGAGATCGCTGTCGATGGCCACGGCCAGATTGAGGAAGTCGGGGCCGTCGAAGCCGACAGCGGCGCTGCGGTATACCGGCGAGACATCGATCTTGCCGAAGCGGGCACGAAGCTCGGCAACGGCAGCGGCAAGCCAGCGCTCCGCGTCGATGTTGGAGCCGAGGCTCAGGTACGCACGGCCGGTTGCGGTCATTCCGGCCGGATGCCGCGTTCGATGCGGACACCCACCGCCTTGGCACCGCGCACGGCGCCGGGTTTGGATAGTTTCAAACGCACCCAGGCCACGCCGAACTCCTCGCGCACGATGTCGGCGCAGCGCTCCGCCAGGGTCTCCACCAGGCCGAAGCTCGACGCTTCCACATACGACTGCAGGCGCTTGGAGATCGACTTGTAGTTGAGCGTATCGGCGATGTCATCGCTGGCGGCAGGCCGGCGGTTGTCGAAGGCCATTTCCAGATCGAACGACAGGGTCTGCCGGATCCGGCGTTCCCAGTCGTAGATGCCGATGACCGCGTCGATACGCAGGTCTTCGATGAAGACGATATCCATGGAGGGGGCGTGGTGCGCTAAAGAGGGCCTTACAGAGTCCGCGACCGACTTGAATTGCGCAAGTAGAGCGGCGCAAGTAAGGCGGCGCAAGTAAGGCCGCTCCTGTCAGGCCGCGGGCAGGCTTTCCAGACTCCAGCGCGGATGCACTTCGATCGTGGCGTCCTGGTGCTGGCCGGACGCCAGACGGATCGCCCCGGCGAGGGCGATCATCGCGCCGTTATCGGTGCAGAAGGCCAGACGCGGGAAATACACCCGGAACCCGTCCTTTGCCCCGGCTTCGGCCAGTTGCTCGCGAAGACGCTTGTTCGCACCGACACCGCCGGCGATCACCAGGCGCTTCGCACCGGTCGCCTCGAGCGCACGCCGGCACTTGATCGCCAGCGTGTCGACGATGGCTTCCTCGAAGGCCCGCGCGACATCGGCGCGGGTCTGGTCGCTCTGGTCGCTCGCCTTCCAGGCCAGCAGCACCTGGGTCTTCAGGCCGGAGAAGCTGAAATCCAGCCCCGGCCGGTCGATCATGGGGCGCGAGAAGCGGAACTTGCCCGGGGTGCCCTGCTCGGCAAGCTTGGCCAGGGCCGGACCGCCCGGATAAGGAAGGCCCATCATCTTGGCCGTCTTGTCGAAGGCCTCGCCCGCGGCGTCGTCGAGGGTGTCGCCGAGGATGGTGTACTCACCGATCGCCTTGACCTCGACCAGCATCGAGTGGCCGCCGGAGACCAGCAGGGCCACGAACGGGGTTTCCGGCGGATCGTCTTCGAGCAGGGGCGCCAGCAGGTGACCTTCCATATGGTGGACACCGATGGCCGGTACGCCGAGCGCCCAGGCCATGGCGCGGGCCGCCGAGGCGCCCACCAGGAGGGCCCCGACCAGGCCGGGCCCGGCCGTATAGGCGACCCCGCCGAGGTCGGCCGGGGTCAGTCCGGCCTCCTTAAGGGCCTCACGGACCAAGGGAACCAGCTTGCGGACATGGTCCCGGCTGGCCAGTTCGGGCACCACGCCGCCGTATTGGGCGTGCAGGGCGATCTGGCTGAAAAGGGCATGGGAAAGCAGGCCGCGGCCCGGCATTTCAGGGTCCCAGCGCAGCAGGGCCACCCCTGTTTCATCACAGGAGGTTTCCACGCCCAAAACAGGCTTTGAAATTTTCGAATCGATCACGTTATAATCCACGGCTCGCCCGGGTACTCCGGGTCAGTTTAATCAAGTGGAGTTTCCATGCCGAGCGTTAAAGTCCGCGAGAACGAGCCTTTCGAGCTTGCCCTCCGCCGCTTCAAGCGTACGTGCGAGAAGGCTGGCGTGCTGGCCGAAACGCGTAAGCGCGAATTTTATGAAAAGCCGACCCAGGAGCGTAAGCGCAAGCGCGCCGCTGCTGTGAAGCGTCACCTGCGCCGTCTGTCCCGCGACACGACGCGCCGGACCCGCATGTACTGATGCCCATCCCGGTCCTTCGCGACCGGGTATGGTACCTCGGCAGGCGCCCTGCGCGCTGCCCGGTGTATTCAGAGCGGAAATCCCGAGCCGGCTTTGCCGAAAGGTAAAGCCGGCTTTTCGTCGTCCCGGAGAAAGCGCATGAGTCTCAAGGCAAAGATCACCGAAGACATGAAAGCCGCCATGAAAAGCGGTGAAAAGGACCGCCTGGCCGTGATCCGCCTGATCCAGGCCCAGATCCAGCAGCGTGAAGTCGACGAGCGGATCGAGCTGGACGACGCCCAGGTCCTGGCGGCGCTCGAAAAGATGCAGAAGCAGCGCCGCGACTCCATCGAGCAGTTCGATAAGGCGGGTCGCACCGACCTGTCCACCATCGAGCGCTACGAGATGGGCGTGATCGGCGCTTACCTGCCGGCCAAGCTCGACGAAGCCGAGCTGGACGCCATCATCGCCGCAGCCATTGCCGAATCGGGTGCCACCACGGCACGCGACATGGGCAAGGTGGTTGCGCTGATCAAGGAAAAGGCGGCGAGTCGTGCGGACATGGCTGCCGTGGCAGGGAAAGTTAAGGCAAAGCTCGCGTAAGCGAGCCACCGCCATGTAGGAGCCGATTCATCGGCGATCCCGCGGCAGCGGGCCAGGGTGTCGCGAGCACCCAGTCGCCGATGAATCGGCTCCCACAAAAGATGCCACCCGATATCAGGTGCCCCAGCATCGGCTTTCACAACGGCGCCACACGCTTGTCATCATTCTCCGCCGCGCGGCTGGCGGACGTTCCTCCGGCGCTGACGGAGGAATCCCATGCTTAAGTACGCCATCATCTTCGGCCTCATCGCGCTGGTTACCGGCGCGCTAGGCTTCAGCCGCGTGTCCGGCTTCGCCGCGACGATCGCCAAGGTCTGTTTCGCCATCTTCCTGATCCTGTTCGTGATCGCGATCCTGGCCGTCATCGGTGTCTTCCACCTGGCGCTCTAAACGGTGATTCGGTCTCCATTCGGACGCGGATGCATGGCATCCTAGGCGACTGATGCGTGGCCGAATTCCCGACAATTTCATCGACGAACTGCTGACCCGCGTCGACATCGTCGACGTGATCGAGCGTCGCGTCCCGCTGAAAAAGGCGGGACGCGAGTGGACCGCCTGCTGCCCGTTCCACAACGAGCGCTCGCCCTCCTTCTACGTGAGCCCGCAGAAGCAGTTCTTTCACTGCTTTGGCTGCGGTGCCCACGGCAGTGCGATCAAGTTCCTCATGGACTACGACCGCCTCGAGTTCCCCGACGCGATCGAGGAGCTCGCTCAGTCCGCCGGCCTGAAGGTGCCGTACGAGGGCAACCGCGACGACAAGCCGCGGGAAGATCGCAGCGACCTCTATACCCTGCTCGACGAAGCCGCCAGCTTTTACCAGCGTGAGCTGGGAAACAGCCCCGAGGCCACGTCCTACGTGGACCGCCGCGGCCTGGACGACGAGATCGTCAAACGCTTCCGCATCGGCTGGGCACCGGCTGGCTTCGACGGCGTGATGAAGGCCCTGGGCACGAACGATCGCCGGCGCCAGCTGCTCAATGAAGCCGGCATGGTGGCCAGCAACGAGCGCGGCAACAAATATGACCGGTTCCGTGAACGGGTGATGTTCCCGATCCTCGACCGCCGCGGCCGCGTGATCGCCTTCGGCGGCCGCGTGTTGTCGTCGGACCAGAGCCCCAAGTATCTCAATTCGCCCGAGACTCCCCTCTTTCACAAGGGCAAGGAGCTGTTCGCCCTGTGGCAGGTGAAACAGGCGAACCAGACCGTCACCCGGATCATGGTGGTCGAGGGCTACATGGACGTCATCGCCCTGCACCAGGCGGGGCTGCCGATCGCCGTCGCCACACTGGGCACGGCGACCACGCCCGAACATGCCGAAGTGCTTTTCCGTACGGCGCCCGATGTCTATTTCTGCTTCGACGGCGACCGTGCCGGCAAGGCAGCGGCGTGGCGCGCACTGGAATCCGTGCTGCCGCGCATGCGCGACGGCCGCCAGGCCCACTTCCTGTTCCTGCCCGACGGCGAAGATCCCGACACACTGGTACGCAAGGAAGRCAAGGACGGCTTCGAGAAGCGCATGAAGGAGTCGATGCCGATGTCCGAGTACTTCTTCGAAGAGCTCGCCAGGGACGTCGACGTCACCCGCCTGGACGGCCGCGCCCGCCTCGCTGAACGCGCCCGCCCGCTCATCGCCAAACTGCCTGACGGCGCCTTCCGCGACCTCATGGGCCAGGAGCTCGAGCGGCGTACGGGCGCCAAGGCCGTGCTCGAGCCCGAGCCGGCGCCGAATCGCTCCAACCAGGTACGCCCGGCCAACGTGCAGCGCAGCCTGGTTCGTAGCGCGATCACCCTGCTCCTGGCGCAGCCGGCGCTGGCCGATGAGGTCGAGCCGCCGTACGCCTTCCTGCGCCTGGACCGTCCCGGCGTGAACCTGCTGTCGGAACTGATCGACGTGGCGCGCTCCCGGCCAGGGATCAATCCCGCCGTGCTGGTTGAGTATTTTCTTGACCGGCCCGAGTACGCCTCTCTGCAAAAGCTCATGCAGGCCGAGGTGGTGGGCGACGCCGATATGCAGCGAGTCGAGTTCCTGGGTTCGCTGGATCAGATGCAACGCCAGGCCGTGACACAACGCCGCGAGTACCTTATCGGCCGTAGCCGCGAAGGCGTTCTCGACGATACGGAAAAGGCCGAACTACGCGTCCTGCTGGCTGCGCGCTCCGCACCGACCCCGGTGGACGAATGATGCGCTGCACCGCGAGATTAACGCGATCCGTGGGATCATCCGACCCTCGTACCCTGAAGGGACCGGCCGGGACCGGACTTGCGCGTCGCTGATGGATTTATTGAATCACCTCGTCGATCTTTTCGGGCAGAACGGCTACGCAGCTGTTTTCCTCGCCCTGATGCTCTGCGGAGCAGGGGCGCCCCTGCCGGAAGACATCACCCTGGTGGCTGGCGGCATCATCACCGGCCTCGGTTACGGCGACGTCCATACGATGGTCGGCGTCGGCATGGCGGGCGTGCTGGTCGGCGATTCCACGATGTTCCTGCTCGGGCGCCATTTCGGCGCGCGCATCCTGCGCTGGCGCTTCGTTGCCCGCCTGCTCACTCCCGAACGCTACGCCAAGGTGCAGGAGAAGTTCGAGCGCTACGGCAACCGCATGATGTTCGTCGCCCGCTTCCTGCCGGGCATGCGCACCGCCGTGTTCATCACCGCCGGGGCCACCCACCGCGTGGGTTTCTTCCGCTTCCTTCTGCTCGACGGACTGGCCGCGGCGATCAGCGTGCCGCTGTGGGTGTACCTGGGTTATTTCGGTGCGCATAACCACGAATGGCTGGCCATGTGGATCCACCGTGGACAGACCGGCATCTGGCTGGCCATCGCCGCTGCGCTGATCGCGCTCGCCGCGTTGTGGTGGCGCCGCAAGAAGGCGACTCGGGACTGCTGAGGCTTTTGTGAGAGCCCGCTTTGTGTGGGAGCCGGCTATGCCGGCGATGGGGTTGAGGCGGCCTGGCTATCGCCGCTGAAGCGGCTCCCACAATCGCCGATGAGTCGGCTCCTACAGAGAGCCCTGGCCCACTTCGGCGAACAGCCACTCGCGGAACACCATGGTCTCTTCACGCGATACCGCGTCGCGCGAGATCGCCAGGTAGTAGGTGTGCTGAAGCGGCACATCGATCCGGAACGGCTCGGCGAGTCGACCTGCGGCGAGGTCGTAGGCGACGAGCAGGTTCTGCGCCAGCGCCACGCCCTGCCCTTCGATCGCCGCCTGCAGCATCATCGTGCCGTCGCCGAAGCCCATGTCGCGCGAGACCACGGCGGTCTCCAGGCCGGCGCGCTCGAACCACTGCTCCCAACTGACTGCCGACGCGGCGCGACGACCGGGCCGCTCGTGCAGTAACAGGTGGTCGGCGAGGTCGGCCGGGCCGTGGATGCGCTCGGCGAGGGACGGCGCGCAGACGGGGGTATATCCACTGGTGGCCAGGATGGACTGGTCACCCCCTTCGCTCAGGCGATCGTCGATAGCGAGGTCCCAACTTGCCTCGTCCGCCCCGTCGGTGACGACCTCGACGGCGATATCGGGGTGCCTCGAAAAGAAGCGGAAAAGCCTCGGTACCAGCCATTTCGTACCGAAGGTCGGCGGTACGGAGACCCTCAACGAGGCATTGCGCTCGCCCATCACCTGGTCGGTGGCATGTTGCAGCGCACGAAAAACGTCGCGGACTCGCGGGAAATAGTTCTCCCCGGCGGCGGTCAGCGAGAGTCGATTGTTGCTACGCACAAAAAGAGCTGTGCCCAGGTACCCCTCAAGCAATTTGACTTGCGCACTGACCGCAGCCGCCGTCAACGAGAGCTCTTCACCGGCCTTGGTGAAGCTCAAATGTTGCGCTGCAAGTTCGAAGACTCGCACGGCGTTGAGAGGTAACGAGCGCTTCATTGCGGACTCATTCAAAAAAACTTGGGGAAGCCCCGGAGAAATTCTAGTTTGCCTGTCTCGACAGGTGCCGCCAATCATCCGTGGCGCTTTCGAACGGACCCGCGATGAACATCCTCACCATCGACACCGGTACCACCAACACCCGCGTCACCGTCTGGACCGACGGCGAGGTGGTCGCGCAGGCCGCGCGGCAGGTCGGTGTGCGCGATACCGCGATCACCGGCAGCACGAAGAAACTCGAGGATAGCCTCCGCGAAACCATCGCCGAGGCGCTGGTTTCGGCCCAGCTCGAACGCACCGATATCGGCCTTGCCGTGGCCTCCGGCATGATCACCTCGAATGTCGGGCTGTGCGAAATTCCGCACGTACCGGCCCCGGCAGGGATCGATGATATGGCCAGGGCCATGCGCGAACACCGTGTCGAGAACGTCTGGCATGCGCCGATCTGGTTCGTTCCCGGCGTACGCAACGCGGTCGAGCACATCGGCCTGCACAACTGCGAAGCGATGGACATGATGCGTGGCGAGGAGGTCGAGTCGTTCGCCCTTGTCGAGCGCCTCGGCCTCAACGAACCGACAGTGGTGGTGCTGCCGGGCTCGCATTCGAAGTTCGTCAGCATCGACAAGGACCGCCGCATCGATGGCTGCGTGACCACGCTGGCGGGTGAGCTGCTGCACGTGATCTCGCATGACACCATTCTTGCCGGCTCGCTGAAAGAAGGCTTCGCCAAGCGCATCGATCCTGAAATGCTGCTGGCTGGCGCTGCTTCGGCGAACAAGATCGGTCTGGGCCGCGCCTGCTTCAGCGTGCGCATCCTCGACCAGTTCGCCGTGTACGACGCCAACGCGCGCGCGAACTTCCTGCTCGGCGCCGTGCTCGGCTCCGACCTGCTCACGCTCAAGAATTCCAGCGCGATCCGGATGAGTCCGGGTACACGCTTCGTCGTCAGCGGCAAGCCCATCCTGCGCGAAGCGATCGCGCGGCTGGTCGAGGGCGACGATTTCTTCTCCGGCACCGTCACGGTGCTGGGCGATGACGAACAGCGCGACCTTGCGGGATACGGCGCCATTGCCGTTGCCCGTCGTCGCGGCCTGGTCGACTGAAAACAACGAGTCATTCGAGGAGGGAACGCATGAAGATGAAGATTGCCCTGGGCCTACGCGCCCTTGCCGTGGCACTGGCCATGGCCTCCGCACCGGCCTTCGCGGCCGATGAGCCGGTCAAGATCGGTTTTGTCGTCAAGCAGGCCGAGGAACCCTGGTTCCAGGACGAGTGGAAGTACGCCGAGCAGGCCGCCAAGGAAAAGGGCTTCACCCTGGTCAAGATCGCCGCGCCCGATGGTGGCACGGTGCTCACCGCCATCGACAACCTGAAGGCTCAGCACGCGCAGGGTTTCATCATCTGCACGCCGGACGTGAAGCTCGGTCCGTCCATCGTGGCCAAAGCCAAAATCGACAACCTCAAGCTGATGACGGTCGACGACCGCCTTATCGACGGTTCCGGCAAGCCGATCGAAGCCGTGCCGCACATGGGCATCTCGGCGAGCAAGATCGGTGAGCAGGTCGGCCAGGCTATCGCCGCCGAAATGAAGAAGCGTGGCTGGAAGCCGGAAGAGACCGGTGCGCTGCGCATCTCCTACGACCAGCTGCCCACAGCCAAGGACCGCACCGATGGCGCCGTGGCTGCGCTCACCGCGGCCGGGTTCCCCAAGGCCAACGTGATCAACGCACCCGAAGCCAAGACCGATACCGAGAACGCGTTCAACGCGGCGAACATCGCGATCACGCAGAACCCGAAGTTCAAGCACTGGATCGCTTTCGGCCTGAACGACGAAGCTGTGCTCGGTGCCGTGCGTGCCGCGGAAGGTCGCGGTTTCCGCGCCGACAACATGATCGGCGTGGGCATCGGCGGCAGCAAGTCGGCGCTTAACGAGTTCGCCAAGGCCGAACCCACGGGTTTCTTCGGCAGCGTGCTGATCAGCCCGAAGCGTCATGGTTATGAGACCTCGGTGAATATGTACGAGTGGGTCAAGAACGGCAAGGCTCCGCCGCCGCTCACCCTGACCACCGGCATGCTCACCACCCGCGCCAATGTCGCCGAAATCCGTAAGGAAATGGGTCTTTGACGATGACCGACGCACCACGCCTGGAATTCCGGCATATCGGGAAGACCTTTCCGGGCGTGCGTGCGCTCGGTGATGTCAGCTTCGCCGTGCGCGCCGGTAGCGTGCACGGCCTGCTCGGTGAGAACGGGGCAGGCAAGTCCACGATGATGAAAATCCTCGGCGGGGAGTACATCCCCGACGAGGGCGAGGTGGCGATCGACGGCCAGGCGAAGCATTTCCGCAAGGCCGCCGACGCCATTGCCTCCGGTGTGGCAGTGATCCACCAGGAGCTCCAGTACGTACCGGAACTCTCGGTCATGGAGAACCTGCTGATCGGCCGGCTACCCACACGTTTCGGCCTGGTCGACCGCCGCAAGGCGCTCGCCTGGACCCGCGAGAAACTCGATGCCCTCGGCGTGGATCTCGATCCACGCGCGAAGCTCAAGCAGCTTTCGATCGGCCAGCGCCAGATGGTCGAGATCGTCAAGGCGATCCTTCGCGACGCGAAGATCCTCGCCCTCGACGAACCGACCAGCTCGCTGTCCCACCGCGAGACCGAAGTCCTCTTCCGCCTCGTGCGCGACCTGCGTGCGCAGGGCAAGGCGATGATCTACATCTCGCATCGGCTCGACGAGATCTTCGAACTCTGCGACGCAGCGACGATCTTCCGCGACGGCCGCAAGGTGGCCGACTTCGACACGCTCGAAGGCGTCACCCGCGACCAGCTCGTGCAGCGCATGGTCGGCCGCGAGATCAGTGACATCTTCGGTTACCGACCGCGCGAACACGGCAAGGTGCGTCTCGCCGTGCAGGGCGTGACGGGACGTGCCGTCCCGGCACCGGTCAGTTTTGAGGTGAAGGCGGGTGAGATCGTCGGCTTCTTCGGCCTCGTCGGTGCGGGTCGTAGCGAAGTGATGCGCGTGATCTATGGCGCGGACCGGCGCACCGCGGGTGCGGTGCACGTGGACGGTGAGGCGATCAAGGCCTCGCATATCCGCGACTCGATCCAGCATGGCCTGGTGTTCTGCCCGGAAGACCGCAAGGAAGACGGCATCATCGGCGTGCGCTCGGTATCGGAGAACATCAACATCAGCGCGCGGCGCAACCACCTCGTCGCGGGCCTGTTCGTCAACGACCGTAACGAGGCGAAAGTCGCCGACACCTATATCGATCGCCTGCGCATTCGTACGCCGAACCGACGCCAGGAGATTCGCCTGCTCTCGGGCGGCAACCAACAGAAAGCCGTGCTCTCGCGCTGGCTGGCTGAGAAAGACCTGCGTGTGCTCATTGTCGACGAGCCCACCCGTGGCATCGACGTGGGCGCCAAGAACGAGATCTATAACGTCCTCTACGAACTCGCCGAACGTGGCGTGGCCGTGGTGGTCATTTCCAGCGAACTGCCCGAAGTGCTCGGCGTGTCCGACCGCGTCGTCACCATGTGCCGTGGCCGGATCACCGCGCAGTTCCAACGTACCGAGGCGAACGAGGCGGACGTGCTCGCCGCCGCGCTTCCCGAAGGCGCCAGCGCCACCCCGATGAGGAACACCTGAGCCATGACCGAGACCAACGCCGCCGCTATCGGCGCGAAGCAAGCCGAAACGCCCGACGCGCGCCGACGCGCCWTGTTCTGGCGCGTCGTCGACGATTACAGCCTCATCGGCATCTTCATCGTGCTGTTCGGCGTGCTGAGCGCCACGGTGCAGTACTTCTTCTCATGGGACAACATCGTTGGCCTCGCCCTGTCGGTCTCGCAGATCGGCATGGTCGCCTGCACGATGATGTTCTGCCTGGCTTCGCGTGACTTCGATCTTTCGGTCGGCTCGACCGTCGCCTTCGCCGGCGTCTGCTGCGCCATCGTCTCCAACGCCACCGGCAGTGTCGCGCTGGGCATCGCCGCCAGCCTGGTCGCCGGTGCGCTGATCGGCTTCGTCAACGGCGTGGTGATCGCCAAGCTCAATATCAACGCGCTGATCACGACGCTGGCGACCATGGAAATCGTCCGCGGCCTCGCCTTCATCACCTCGCAGGGCCAGGCGGTCGGTGTCACCAGCGAAGCTTTCTTCACCCTCGGTAGCGCCGAGCTGTTCGGCCTGCCTGTGCCGGTCTGGGTCACCCTGGCCTGCTTCGTGGTCTTCGGTGTCCTGCTGAACAAGACGATCTACGGCCGCAATACCCTCGCGATCGGCGGCAATCCGGACGCGGCACGCCTTGCCGGTGTCTCGGTGGACCGCGTACGCATCGCCATCTTCCTGATCCAGGGCCTGGTGGCGGCACTGGCGGGCATCATCCTCGCCTCGCGCATGACCAGCGGCCAGCCGAACGCCGGCCAGGGCTTCGAGTTGAACGTGATTTCGGCCTGCGTGCTGGGCGGCGTGTCGCTCATGGGCGGCCGTGCGAGCATTAGCGGCGTGCTCGTTGGCGTTCTCATCATGGGCACTGTGCAGAATGCGATGAGTCTCATGAACATCGACGCCTTCTACCAGTATCTCGTCCGCGGCACGATCCTGCTGATTGCGGTGCTGGTGGACCAGCTCAAGAACCGGAGGCAATCCCGCTGATGACAGACACCTTCATTCCCCTCTCCGCCCATCGACAGGCCCACGCCGAAGGCGTGATCTGGGACGACTTGATGGGCCTGGTCCGCTGGACCGACATCGGCGCGTCGCGGCTCTACACGTATGACCCGACCACGGGGGCCACGACCGAGACGAGCCTGCCCGCTCGCCTGTGCTGTTTCGCCCTGACCGACGAGCCCGGCGTGCTGCTGCTCGCCCTCGAGAAGCAACTCGCCCGCTTCGACACGCGTGTCGCCGGGTCCCTCGTGGTGCTCGAGGACATCGAGCCGGAGCTGCCGGGTACGCGCGCCAATGACGGTCGCTGCGATCGCGGCGGCAACCTGATCTTCGGCACGCTCAACGAGCGCGGGCCGGAACAGGTCGCCTCGTTCTGGCGGTATTCGCGCGAGGGCAAGCTGGCCCGGCTCGCCCTGCCCAAGGCCGCCATCACCAACAGCATCTGCTTCAGCCCGGACGGTGAAACGATGTACTTCACCGACTCGCCCACGGCGAAGATCATGGCCTGTCGCTACGACGCGGCCAGCGGCGAGGTGGAGCACATTCGCGAGTTCGTCCAGCTTGAGAAGGGCCTCGAGCCCGACGGCTCGACGGTCGATGCCGAAGGCTTCGTCTGGAACACCCAGTGGGGTGGATCGCGCGTCCTGCGCTATGCGCCGGACGGACGCGTGGACATGACCATTGAGCTGCCTGCCCGTCAGCCGAGCTGCGTGGCCTTCATCGGTCCCACGCTGGACCGCCTGGTCATCACATCGGCCAGCAAGGGCCTCGACGACGCTGTCGTCCGTGCCGAACCGCTGAACGGCGCTATATTCATCGGTACGCCGGCGCGAGGGCGCGGGCTGCCAGAGGCCCGCTACGGGCAAGGAACCCAGGCATGAGTACTGCGACACAAGCCGATCCGCGCACGACACCCCTCCCGCGACTGGCTGGCAAGGTCGCCATCGTCACCGGCGCCACGCAGGGCATCGGCGCGGCAACCGCGAAGCTCTTCGCCGCCCATGGCGCGAAAGTGGTGCTCAACGTGCTTGAGGACAACGCGCAGGCACGTGCCACGCTGGCCGATCTGAACACGGACGACGCCATGTTGTTCGAGGCCGACGTGACCGACGCCGCAGCCATCGCCCGCATGGTCGCCGCGGCCACGGAACGGTTCGGCCCGCCCGACGTCCTCATCAACAATGCCGGCATCAACGTCTTCAACGACCCGCTGTCGCTTACCGAGGACGAGTGGACACGTTGCTTCGACGTGGACCTCAAAGGCGCCTGGAATTGCGCCAGGGCCGTCCTGCCGGGCATGCTCGAGGTCGGTCACGGCAGCATCGTGAACATCGCATCCGTGCACGGCCACAAGATCATTCCGCACTGTTTTCCCTATCCCGTTGCCAAGCATGGCCTGATCGGCCTGACCAAGGCACTGGGCATCGAGTACGCCGCCCGCGGCATCCGCGTGAATTCGATCTCGCCGGGCCTTATCCTCACCGCCATCGCCGAGGCCGGCTTCGCTGCCGCGCCGGATCCCGCCGCGGAACGGAAACGCCAGACGGATATCCTGCCGAACAAGCGGATCGGCGAACCGCAAGAAGTTGCTTACACTGCACTCTTCCTCGCTTCCGACGAGGCGCGCTACATCAACGCCGCCGATATCCGTATCGACGGCGGCCGCTCACAGCTTTACCACGAGAACTGATATGGCCTGGCCCACCGCGCTACCGCTCATCGCCATCCTGCGTGGCATCACGCCCAAGGATGTCGTCGAGCACGTCGAAGCACTGATCGAAGCCGGGTTCGACGCCATCGAGATCCCGCTCAACTCGCCGGACTGGCAGACCAGCATCCCGCTGGCCGTGCGCGCAGCCGGTGATCGCGCGCTCGTCGGTGCGGGTACGGTACTCAGCGTGGATCTCGCCGGCCAGGTTGCCGACCTGGGCGGTCATCTCATGGTCACGCCGAACACCGATCCCGACGTCATCCGTCATGCACGGCGCCGCGGTCTTTACACCGCCATCGGCTTCATGACGCCGAGCGAAGCGTTCGCCGCGCTGGCCGCCGGTGCGCAGTCGCTCAAGCTGTTCCCGTCGTCCAATCTCGGTCCGTCGTACATCAAGGCGATCCGGGCGGTGTTGCCGCCGGATGTGCCCCTGCTCGCTGTGGGCGGTGTCACACCCGAGAATCTCGGCCAGTTCCTCGATGCCGGTTGCATCGGCGCGGGCCTGGGCGGCGACCTCTACAAGCCCGGCCAGCCCGTCTCGCGCACCCGCGAACAGGCCGCCGCTTTCGTCAAAGCCTATCGCTCGAACTGACCATGAAGATCACCAAGCTCACCACCTACCGTGTCCCGCCCCGCTGGATGTTCCTCAAGGTCGAAACCGACGAGGGTGTCGTCGGCTGGGGCGAGCCGGTCATCGAAGGCCGCGCACGCACCGTCGAAGCCGCCGTGTCGGAGCTCTCCGAGTTCGTCATCGGCAAGGACCCTTCGCGCATCAACGACCTCTGGCAGGCGATGTATCGCGGTGGCTTCTATCGTGGCGGCGCCGTGTTCATGAGCGCCATCGCCGGTATCGACCAGGCGCTCTGGGACATCAAGGGCAAGGTGCTGAATGCCCCGGTGTTCGAGCTGCTCGGCGGCCGCGTGCGTGACCGCATGAAAACCTATTGCTGGGTCGGCGGCGATCGTCCCGCCGACGTCATCGCGCAGATCCGCGAGCGCATGGCGCACGGCTTCGACACGTTCAAGATGAACGGCTGCGAAGAGCTGAGCATCATCGCTTCGAGCAAGGCGGTCGACGCCGCCGTCGCGCGCGTGGCCGAAATTCGCGAGGCCTTCGGCAACACCATCGAGTTCGGCCTGGATTTCCATGGCCGCGTCTCGGCGCCGATGGCCAAGGTGCTGGTGAAAGAACTGGAGCCCTTCCGTCCACTCTTCATCGAAGAACCCGTCCTTGCCGAGCAGGCCGAGTACTACCCGCGCATCGCCGAGCAGACCTCCATTCCGATCGCCGCGGGCGAACGCATGTACTCGCGCTACGAGTTCAAGCACGTGCTCGAACGTGGTGGCATTTCCATCCTGCAGCCGGATCTCTCGCACGCCGGTGGCATCACCGAATGCGTGAAGATCGCCGCGATGGCCGAAGCGTACGACGTGGCGCTCGCGCCGCACTGCCCGCTCGGCCCCATCGCGCTCGCGGCCTGCCTGCATGTGGACTTCGTCAGCTGGAATGCCACGCTGCAGGAACAGAGCATGGGCATCCATTACAACAAGGGCGGCGAAGTCCTCGACTACGTGCTCAACAAGGACGCGCTGAAGCTCGACGATGGCGGCTACGCGCAGCCGTTTACCGGACCCGGCCTCGGTATCGAAGTGAACGAGGAACTGGTGATCGAGCGCAGCCGTGAAGCGGCCGATTGGCGGAATCCGCTGTGGCGGCACCCGGATGGATCGGTCGCCGAATGGTAAGAACGGCCTTTGTGTAGGAGCCGATTCATCGGCGATCCCGCGGCAGCGGGCAAGGKTGCCGCGAGCACCCAATCGCCGATGAATCGGCTCCTACAGGGACGAGGCCGGCTACGCGGCTCTGCTTATTTCAGCAGCGAGCGGAGCATCCAGGCGGTCTTTTCGTGGTCCTTCAGGCGCCCGGTGACCATGTCGGCGGTACCTTCATCACCGGCGGCTTCGGCACCCTTAATGGTGTCGCGGGCCGTGGCGGCGGCGATTTCGTGACCCTCTACCAGCTGGGCGACCATATCCTTCCACTCCGGGACGCCCGCCTCTTCCTTGATCGAGGTCAGCTTGCCGAACTGGCTGTAGGAGCCCGGCGCGAACACGTCGAGGATACGGATGCGCTCGGCCACTTCGTCGGCAGCCAGCCACAGGGCGTTGTACTGGACCTCGAACATGGCGTGCAGGCTGTTGAACTGCGGTCCCGTCACGTTCCAATGGAAATTATGCGTCTTCAGGTACAGCGAGTAGGTGTCCGCGAGCAGCTTGGACAGGTGCTTCGCGACCGCTTCACGGTCTTTCTTGGCAATACCGATATCGATGGCCATGTGGCGACTCTCCTTGGGTTTTTCTTTCTTGGACCGAAATTTTAACGATCGGACGGGCTCACGTGAAATGAAACGTTCCGATGTCGTCGATAGACGCACGCTATTATTGGCGTTCCCATGAGTACCTCCACAAGCCCCGCACGACACCCCGCCCCGGATCCGCGCCTGCGCGAGCTCCGCGATGCGCTGGATCAGGTCACCAGCCGCGACTACGGCCGGCTCTCCGGCCGGTGGCGCGCGCTCTCGCGCAAGCCGGACGCCGCGAAGATCGAGGCGCTGGCTAAAGACGTTGCCGTCTCAGTGGCCCGCCGCGCCGCACGCGCCGCCTCCAAACCGCCCATCACGGTCGATGCATCGCTGCCGATCGCCGCGCGGGCTGAGGACATCATCAAGCTCATCCGTGAGAACCAGGTGGTTGTCCTCGCAGGCGAGACGGGCTCTGGCAAGACCACGCAGTTGCCGAAGCTATGCCTGGCCGCGGGCCGTGGCGAAGCCGGGCTGATCGGGTGTACCCAGCCGCGAAGGCTCGCCGCGCGGTCGGTGGCGACCCGCGTCGCGGAGGAACTCGGCACGCCGTTGGGCGACAAGGTGGGCTTCCAGGTCCGCTTCACCGAGAAGGTGTCGGACCAGGCCCTGGTCAAGTTCATGACCGATGGCATCCTGTTGGCTGAAACCCAGTCCGATCCCTGGCTGTCGGCCTACGACACGATCATCATCGACGAGGCGCACGAGCGCAGCCTCAACATCGACTTCCTGCTCGGCTACCTCAAGCGGCTTGCCCAGCGCCGCCCCGAACTGAAGATCATCGTCACCTCGGCGACGATCGACACCGAGCGCTTCGCCGCCCATTTCGGCAATGCGCCCGTGGTCGAGGTGGAAGGCCGCACCTATCCGGTCGAGCTGCGCTACCGGCCGCCCGGCGAGCGCGGCGAGGGTAATGTTGCGCAGATGATCGCCGACGCCATGGATGAGATCACCCGGGAAGATCCCCGCGGGGACGTCCTGGTGTTCCTGCCGGGCGAACGCGAAATCCGCGACACTCATCTCCTTCTGTCGCGTAAGCAATACCGCGAAACCGAGGTGCTGGCGCTTTACGCGCGCCTCTCGGCCAACGAGCAGGACCGCGTCTTCAAGCCGGGAACGAAGCGCCGCATCGTGCTGGCCACCAACGTCGCCGAGACCTCGCTCACGGTGCCGCGCATCCGGTACGTGGTCGATCCCGGCACGGCGCGGGTGAAGCGCTACAGCCAGCGCAGCCAACTGGAGCGGCTGCACATCGAGCCGATTTCCCAGGCGGCGGCGAACCAGCGCAAGGGGCGTTGCGGTCGCATCGGGCCCGGCATTTGTTACCGGCTTTATGACGAAGCGGATTTCAACCTGCGTCCGGCCTTCACGGATCCGGAGCTACTGAGGTCATCACTCGCCAACGTGATCCTGCGCATGCTCGCGCTGGACCTGGGTGATGTCGAGGACTTCCCCTTCCTGGAAGCCCCGGACCCGCGTGTCGTCGCTGACGGTTATCGCCGCCTTGCCGAAATCGGTGCGATCGACGAGGGCCAGCGCCTGACGCCCATCGGCCGCACCGTCGCCCGGTTGCCCATCGATGTGCAGCTGGCGCGCATGCTGGTGGAAGCGCGTCGGCTGGGCAGCCTCGCCGAACTCACCACGATCGTCGCGTTCATGAGCATCCAGGATCCTCGTGAACGTCCGCCGGAGGCGCGCGGCCAGGCCGACGCGGCTCATGCCCAGTTCGCCGATCCGAAATCCGATTTCGTCGGCGTGCTGAACCTGTGGCGTGCGCACGGCGACGCTGCCGAGGAACTCACCTCGTCGAAGCTGCGCGACTGGTGCTCGCGGCATTTCCTGAGCTTCATGCGCATGCGCGAATGGCGCGAACTCCACCGGCAGCTGGTGCTGGTCACGCGTGACCTCGACTGGTCCAGCAAAGAGCCCGCTGCCGCTGGCGCCCTCGAAGGCGACGCGCTATTCGAATCCGTCCACCGCAGCGTGCTCGCCGGCCTGCCGACCCAGGTAGGACACAAGGACGAGAAGGGCGTTTTCCGCGGCACCCGCGAACGTCGCTTCCAGGTGTTTCCCGGCTCGGCGCTGGCGAAGGCGCCACCGGCCTGGCTCTTCGCGGGGCAGATCATCGATATTGGCGGAAAGGTCTGGGCCATGATGTGCGCCCGCGTCGATCCCGCGTGGATCGAATCGCAGGCTAGCCACCTCGTGCGCGCCACGGCGCGCGACGCCCACTGGTCGCGCAAGCGCGGCACCGTGATCGCCTACGAACAGGTCACCCTGTTCGGCCTGGTGCTGGTCGAACGCCGCCCGGTCACGTTCCACAAGCAGGACCCGCGACTCGCCCACGAGATTTTCGTACGCGAGGCCCTGGTTCGCGCGGACATCGACAGCCGCGCCGACTTTGTCCGTGCCAACGCGCGCGTACTCGAGCAGGCCCACGACATCGAGGCCAAGCAGCGCCGCGCTGGCCTGCTGCGCTCGGACGAAGAACTCTCCGCCTTCTTCGACGGCAAACTGCCGGAAGAGATCGCCGACGTCCGTGGGTTGGATGCATGGTTCCGCAAGGCGGCGCCTGGAGAACAGGCCGCCTTGCGGTGGACCCTCGCCGATGTCATGGACAGTGGCACGGGGCTCGACCCCAAGGCCTTCCCGGCCGCGCTCGATATCGACCAGCATCGCTACCGGCTCGAGTACCGCTTCGTGCCGGGCGATCCGGCCGACGGCGTCACCATCCAGGTGCCACTCGCCTTCCTCAACGCGCTGCCCATTGCGCGGGGTGAATGGCTGGTCGGCGGCCTGGTGGTCGACAAGGTGGCCGAGCTGATTCGCGCCCTGCCCAAGGCACTTCGCCGCAACTTCGTCCCCGCGCCCGACTTCGCGCGCGCGTTTGCCGAAGCCGAGGCCCCGCGTGACGAGCCGCTGGCGAAAGCATTGGCGCGTTTCCTCAAGCGCACCACCGGCGTCGACGTGGATCCGGCGGCCTTCGCGAGCGCCGAACTGCCGCCACACCTGCTCATGCGCTACCGCATTCATGACGAGAACGGCCGCACGCTGGCGGAAGGGCGCGACCTGGCCGAGATTCGCGCACGCTGGGAAGGCAAGGCGCGTGAAGCGTTCTCGCGCAAGACGGATGTCGAGCTCACGCGCGAGGACATCGTTGCCTGGGATTTCGAATCGATCCCGAAGGAAGTCCGTTCCGAAGGCGGACTGACCGCGTATCCCGCCCTTGTCGACTTGGGCGAGGCGGTGGCCCTGCGCGTCTTCGAGCGCGCCGACGAGGCCGCCGAAGCGCACGTGGGCGGCGTCGAGCGGTTGCTACGCCAGGCGCTGGCACCCGAGTTCAAGCGTGCGCGACGCCAGCTGCCGATCGCCAATCCCTTGTCGCTCAAGTACGCGCCGATGGGCAGTGTGGAAGGCCTGCGTGAGGATCTGGTCGAAGGCGGTTTCAGCGATCTGCTCGCCGGACGCCGTCTCGACGCCCGCACGCAGGGTGAATTCGAAGCGTTGCATGTGCAGCTCGGCAGGGAACTGTTCGGCGCCGCCATGGCCCGGCAGAAGGTGGCCGAGCCGATCATCGAAGCCCAGGCCGAGCTGAAGCCGTGGATGGAACCGCCCCTGATGGGTTTCGCGAAGGCCAGTTACGACGACCTGCGCGAACAGCTCGTGGCCCTGCTTCAGCCCGGTTTCCTGCGTGAATTGCCAATTTCGCGCCTGACCCACCTGCCGCGGTATCTCAAGTCCATGCGTTTGCGCGCCGAGCGCCTTCGGCAGGACCCCGCGCGCGACCAGTCGCGTATGCTGCAGGTGCTGCCTTACTGGCGCGCATTGCTCAATGCGGGGGGTACCGCCCTGGATGCGGTGGTCTGGAGCGAACTGCGCTGGTTGCTCGAGGAGTGGCGTGTGTCGCTGTTCGCGCAGGAGCTGAAGACCGCCGAACCGGTGTCGGCCAAACGTCTTGCGCGCGCGTTGGAAGTGGCCCAGGCCACGCAACGATGACCACCCGGAAGGACGACGCGACGATGAGCGAGCTGCGTTCCCCCGACGCCAAGGCAACGGCGATGCCGCTGACCCAGCGTGCGCGTGAGGCCTGCGTCTTGCTGCCCGTGGCGGCGCGCGCCGAAGCGGAAACGGTTATCGAACTGCTTCGTCTGCTCGGCTGCGACGACGAAACCTGCGCGTCGGCATTGTGGTTCTCGCTACTCAACGGTCTTCCGGGCGCTGCCGACGAAGCGGCGAAAACATGGCCGGCATCGCTCCGTCGCCTGATCGACGGGCAGGGTGCGGCCGAGAAGGTCTGGGCACTCCATGCCCAGCGCGGTCCGGTCGGCGGCGCCGAAGGACTGCGTCGCCTGCTGCTGGCGATCATCCGTGACCTCCGCGTGGTCTTCGTGCTGCTTGCCCGCCAGCTGGCGGCCATGCGCACGGCCATGGCCCTGCCGGACCACGAACGTCGTGAGCTCGCTCAGCTCACTTCCGACATCCATGCGCCCCTGGCCAACCGGCTCGGCATCTGGCAGCTCAAGTGGGAGCTGGAAGACCTCGCGTTCCGCTACCTCGAACCGGATACCTACCGGCGCATCGCGCGGCTGCTCGACGAGCGCCGTGCGGATCGCGAAAGCTTCATCGCCTCGAGCCTGGCGACATTGCGCAGCACTCTGGAAGGCGCGGGTGTGCACGCGGAACTGGCCGGTCGCCCGAAGCACATCTTCTCTATCTGGAAAAAGATGAAGAAGAAGGGTCTGGAGTTCTCCGACCTCTACGACATCCGCGCGGTGCGCATCCTTGTCGACAGCGTGGCCGACTGCTATGCCGCGCTCGGTCTCGTGCACAGCCTGTGGCCGCACCTGCCCGGCGAGTTCGACGACTATGTCGCACGGCCGAAGGGCAATGGCTACCGCTCGCTGCACACTGCGGTCATGGGCCCGTCGGGCAAGACGCTCGAGGTGCAGATCCGCACGCACGAAATGCACCGCGCCAACGAACTTGGCGTGGCCGCGCACTGGCGCTACAAGGAGGGCGGCGGCGCGGATGCGGAGTTCGAGGCGAAGATCGCCTGGATGCGCAAGCTGCTCGAACCGCGTGGCGAGGACGACGCGGCCGAGCTGGCGGCCGGTTTTGAAACCGAGCTGATGGAAGACCGCGTCTACGTGCTCTCGCCCAAGGGCGAAGTGATCGACATGCCGCGTGGTGCCACCGTGCTCGACTTCGCGTATCACATCCACACCGAGGTCGGGCATCGCTGCCGTGGCGCGAAGGTCAACGGCCGTATCGTGCCGCTGACCACACAGCCGCGCAGTGGCGACACCATCGAAATCCTCACCACCAAGAGCTCCGAGCCGAGCCGCGACTGGCTCTCCTCGCACCACGGTTACCTCAACACCTCGCGTGCGAAGGAGAAGGTGCGAGCCTGGTTCCGCCGAACCRCACACGACGCCAACATCATCGCTGGCAAGGCGGCGCTCGAGAAGGAACTGCGCAAGCTGGCACTCGACGATGTCGACCTGGCCAAGCTCGCCACGCACTTCCGTCTCAAGGGCGTCGAAGAGCTTTTCGTCACGGTTGCACTGGGCRAAGTGTCCCTGGGCCAGATTGCGCGCTCGCTGCAGGAGCCGGTCGAGCACGAGATCACCCAGTCGGGGAATCCCGTGGCATCGCGCGCCGCACAGCACGATCGCGGCGCGCTTTCCATCGAGGGCGTCGGCAACCTGCTGACCACGCTGGCACGCTGCTGCCAGCCGCTGCCCGGCGACCCGGTGCGCGGGTTCATCACCCGTGGGCGGGGCGTTTCCGTGCATCGATCCGATTGCGCCAGCCTGTCCCGCCTTGCGCGCAGGAACCCCGAGCGCGTCATCGACGTGAGCTGGGGCAGGGTGGAAGTGCAGAACTACGAGGTCGACATCGAGCTTCGCGGTTACGACCGCAAGGGCCTGCAGAAGGACGTCGCAACCACGATCAGCAACACCGGTCCGCACATCGTCGCTTCATCGAGCCGGGTGCATGTGAAGACCGGCGAAGTGGAGATGCGCTTCACGCTGCGAGTGAAGGATTACGAGCAGCTGTCGATGGTGCTGGGGCGGCTTGGGGCGTTGCCGAACGTCACCGACGCCCGGCGCCTCGGCGGCCGGTAACCGCTTCGGCTCCCTGTAGGAGCCGATTCATCGGCGATCCCGCGGCAGCGGGCCGGRWTGAGGCAAGCGCCCCATCGCCGCTGAAGCGGCTCCCACAAGGAGCGGCTCCCACACGAAGCGGCTCCCGCAAGCAGCGGCCCCCACAAGGAGCGGACCTCCGAAGGATACGGCCTTACAGGCCGCCCATCATCAAGGCGATGCCCCAATCCTTGATCGGCGCCGCGACCAGCATGCGCGCCAGGATCAGCCCGAGGATGACCACGGTCGGCGAGAAATCCAGGCCACCGAGGGTCATGCGGCCACGTAGCGGCCGCACCAGCGGATCGGCGAGGCTCGTGACCAGACGCGCCACGGGATGGTAGCGGTCGGTCGAGAGCATGCTCATCAGCGACCAGGCGAAGACCAGCACGACCCAGGTCAGCAGGAAGAAGTCGAGGGTCTCGCCGAGGCTCACGATAGCCAGTCCGACCACGTTGGGCATGACGCCGTTGATGGCCATGACCAGCAGCCACTTCACGCACTCGAGCAGGAACACCGCCAGCAGGGCGCCGGTGTTCACGCGCCGCACGCTCGGCAGCACCTTGCGCACGGGGCGCAGGATCGGGTTGGTAAAGCGGTAGAGGAACTGGCATATCGGGTTGTTGAAGTCAGCGCGGAACGCTTCGGCCAGCAGGCGCAGCACGAAGAGGGTGACGAGGGCCCCAAAGATGAAATCCAGGATCAGGGAGCCCGCGTTGGTCAGGTAGTTCACGTGTTCGATTCCATGTCTTCGGAAAGTTCAAAGCTGCGGCGGCGTGCCGCGTCGACGGCGCGCGCCACGATGGCAGGGAAGCCGTCGGCGCGAAAGCTGTCCAGCGCCGCCTGGGTGGTGCCGTTCGGTGAGGTGACCCGCTGGCGCAGCGTAGCGGCACTTTCACCGCTCTCGATCAGCATGCGGCCGGCACCGAGTGCCGTTTGGGCGGCAAGGGCGCGTGCGGTCTCCCGGGAGAGACCTTGAGAAAATGCCGCGTTTTCGAGCGCTTCGACCATCAGGAAGAAGTAGGCCGGGCCGCTGCCGGAAAGGGCGGTGACCGTATCGAGCTGGTCTTCCTCCGGCACCCACACCGTCAGGCCGGCGGCGTCGAGTACGTGCTGGGCCTCGGCGCGTTGCGGCGCGCTGACCCGGCCGTTGGCGAACAGGGCGGTGGCGCCGGCACCGATCATCGCCGGGGTGTTCGGCATGCAGCGGACCACGGGCAGGGAGCCGTCCAGCCAGCGTTCGATCTGGGCGATGCGGATACCCGCGGCGATCGAGATGATCACCGGCCGGTACTTCTGCACCACCGGCCGCAGGGCCCGGCAGACATCGGCCATCATCTGCGGTTTCACCGCCAGGACGAGGATCGAGGCGCCTTCGGCGGCATCGAGGTTGTTGGTGTAGGTGGCCACGCCGTACTCGCGTGAGAGCTCCTGCAGGGCCTCGGCACGCGGCTCGGCCACGGCGATGCCGCCCGGCTGGGCGCCGTGGCGGATCATGCCGGCGATCAGCGCCGTGGCCATGTTGCCGCCGCCGATGAAGGCGATCCGATTCATGGGGGTGTCCGCTCCATACGCGACGTCTTTCACAGTCATCGAAGCATATATGGTGCCGCGCCTTGCCGCCGACCCCCGGGCGTGTTTACCTATGCCCACAAAGATAGGGGACCCAAATGGATATCGCCGAACTCCTTGCCTTCTCCGTGAAGAACAAGGCCTCCGACCTGCACCTTTCCGCGGGGCTCCCGCCAATGATCCGCGTCGACGGCGACGTGCGCCGGATCAATATCCCGGCCCTGGAGCACAAGCAGGTCCATTCGCTGATCTACGACATCATGTCGGACAAGCAGCGGCGTGACTTCGAAGAGTTCCTCGAGACCGACTTCTCCTTCGAGATCCCCGGCCTGGCCCGTTTCCGTGTGAACGCCTTCAACCACAACCGTGGCGCGGGTGGCGTGTTCCGCACCATTCCCTCGGAAGTGCTCTCCCTGGAAGACCTCGGTGCGCCGAAGATCTTCCGCGAGCTGATCGAGCAGCCTCAGGGCCTGATCCTGGTCACCGGGCCGACCGGTTCGGGCAAGTCGACCACCCTCGCGGCCATGGTCGACCACATCAACAAGACCGAATACGGCCATCTCCTCACCGTCGAGGACCCGATCGAATTCGTCCACACCTCGCAGAAGTGCCTGGTGAACCAGCGTGAAGTCCACCGCGATACCCATGGCTTCAACGAAGCCCTGCGTTCCGCACTCCGCGAAGATCCCGACTACATCCTGGTCGGCGAGCTTCGCGACCTGGAAACCATCCGCCTGGCCCTGACCGCCGCGGAAACCGGGCATCTGGTGTTCGGCACGCTGCATACCTCGTCGGCCGCCAAGACCATCGACCGCATCATCGACGTGTTCCCTGCCGGCGAAAAGCCGATGGTCCGCTCGATGCTGTCCGAGTCGCTGCGCGCGGTCATCTCGCAGTCCCTGCTGAAGAAGGTCGGCGGTGGCCGCATCGCCGCCCACGAGATCATGACCGGCATCCCGGCGATCCGAAACCTCATTCGCGAAGACAAGGTCGCCCAGATGTACTCGGCGATCCAGACCGGACAGCAGTACGGCATGCAGACGCTGGACCAGAACCTCCTGGACCTGGTCAAGCGCGGCCTGATCACGCGTCAGGAAGGGCTGATGTACGCCAAGAACAAGGAAAGCTTCCGTTAAACGGGCGCGGCGACCGGTCCTGCCGCGTGGCAGGCCGGCCGCAACCGTGAAGGGCGTCGCTGCAGGGCTCATCGCGGCGGTATATGATCGCCCCAGGGGCGCCGGCCCGGTCCGGCCATGGGGATACACGCGATGAGCGACTTCGATTTCACCTCTTTCCTGAAGCTGATGGTGCATAAGCAGGCATCCGACCTGTTCATCACCGCCGGTGTCGCGCCGTCCATGAAGGTGCAGGGGCGCATCGTTCCCATCACGCAAAGCCCCTTGTCCGCGCAGCAATCGCGCGACATGGTGCTCAATGTGATGACTCCCGCCCAGCGCGAGGAGTTTGAAAAGACCCACGAGTGCCAGTTCGCTATCAGTGCCTCGGGCGTCGGCCGCTTCCGTGTCTCGTGTTTCTACCAGCGCAACTGCGTCGGCATGGTGCTGCGCCGGATCGAGTCGAAGATCCCGACCCCGGAAGAGCTCAACCTTCCGCCGGTGATCAAGCAGCTGGCGATGACCAAGCGAGGCATCATCA
>NZ_JBFUJE010000015.1:0-27198 GCF_056401535.1 Luteibacter sp. P4_E6
GCCTGGTAGGAGCCGATTCATCGGCGATGGGTGCTCGCCGTAATGCTTCCAAGCCGCATACGCGACGCCCTCCCGCGACCGCGTCCCCCGCATCGACCATGCCCACTCTGACACTGCTGTCAGCAGACACTCATGCAATGAACGGACACATCCTCGACCACGGCGCGGGCCGCGGCGACTGATCGTCGAAGGACCCTCCCGCGACGATGAGTGGGCCGCAATCCGCGGCCTTACGGGTGACGTGAATGAACCTCTTGCAAGCCATAGGAGCGCTTAGGCGGCGCAGGCTCAGCACGATGATCTTTGCCTTGGTGACGGCGTGCGTATCGATGGACGTGGGTGCGGCTACCCTGGCTGAGATGTCGCCAGAAGAGCGGACGCTCCTGGTTAGTCAGATGAACGCCTCGGTGAAAGCGGTCGGCGATAAGGGCTTCTTCTACTACGAAGACCCATTACCGGTTACTGCTTTGGTAAGCCTCGACATCGACAACAACGTTGTCGTGATTGATCTGGATGAGAGGATCGGGCCACGAGCTCAGCGATCCGAGACGGAAGACTTCCTCGATACGATTCGTTTCTCGATTCTGGAGCACTACGATCGGATCGAGGGGATGATGGGAATAAGATTTCTCTTCGGCGGAAAGCCTTCAACTCACTGGTTTCCCGAGCCGGCGCAAGACGAACCTGATGACGACCCGCTCGTCCGACCGACGCAGCGTGCCACAGCGCCCGTTGTCGCCATTTCGCCGGGTCACGGTCTTTACTATCACCACGGCTTCAAAGACTGGCGCCCTCACCGTGAAACAGTCAACGGAGTTCTCGAAGACGACATAACGCCCGTCATGGCCGGTCAGCTCGCCTCGGCACTACAGCGCGACGGCGTGACAGTGCACAACATTCGGCCGGAGGGCAACGTGTTGAGTCACAGGCCAAGCGGTCAGCCGTGGTGGCGACTCGGGGCTAGATATCAGCTCGAAGAAAAGCTCCCGGATCATCCGGAAATATGGCATGCCTTCCAGGGAGCGGACCACGCGCTTCGTGAACGGGATGAGGATCTTCGAAGCCGTCCCCTTTATGCCAACTTCCTTGGCGCCGACGCCTTCTTGCACGTTCATACGAATGCACACGACACATCAAGACCGCGCGGTGCACAAGCGGTCATCCAGGAACGCGCTCCGGATCGAAAGCTGGCCGTCAATATCCTCTGCAGCATGCGGGAACTGATTCATTCGAAGGATGAATTCAGCACGTACCCCATCCCGTCGAAGCCGATGCCTCTCGTTGGCAAAGGCGAGAACAAACACGCCAAGATGCCGTCCGTGATCGTCGAGGTCGGCTTCCACACGAATCCCGAGGATGCGCTTCTGCTTCGCAATAGCGAGTTCCAGGGTCTCGCCATGAGAGGCGTTGCGAAGGGCTACCGCTTGTTCCGCGAAGGCAAACCTTGCGAGGATTTCTCGGTCAAGCCCGTACTGCAAGCCTTTGGTCGCGTTGGGTATGACGTGCACCTTCCGGTCGAGTTGGCGGGCAATCCAGCCTTTCCTATTCACGTAACGTCGCGGGCCTTGAACTGCTCGGGACGCAATTGCCATTCGAGGTCGGCGAGCTTGTTCAGTCAGGCCGATGTTGAAAAACACAGGGTCCAGTACCTGTGTACCCGCGATGATATTGGCAAGCCGCTTGCGGAGATTTCGGTCGAAGCGAGAGACGCAGATGGCGTTGTGGCGAAGCCCACTGTCTATAAAGTTGCTTGCGGCCGATGAGCGTAGTTGTGTGGCTCACGTGCATGACTTAGCTTGTGACGAACGACGGGGAGGCCTCGCTGCGAAGCGAGGTCTTTTTCTTGTGTCAAGAATGTGGGAGCCGCTTCAGCGGCGAATGCCAGGTCGCCTCAACCCATCGCCGGCATAGCCGGCTCCCACAACGAGCCGCCTCTACGCCGCATACGCGACAAACGTCATCGCCACCGCATTCATGCAGTAGCGCAGCCCGGTCGGATCCGGGCCGTCGTCGAACACATGCCCGAGATGCGCATCGCAACGCGCGCACTTCACCTCGGTGCGCTCCTCGATCAGACTGCGGTCGGTGTTCTGCGCGATGTTCCGCTTCGAAATCGGCTGGTAGAAGCTCGGCCAGCCTGTGCCGGATTCGAACTTCGTCGCCGAGTCGTATAAGGCCGTATCGCAACAGATACAGCGGTACAGCCCGTTGGCGTGGCTTTCGTAGACCTTGCCGCCGCTATACGGCGCTTCGGTGCCCGCTTCACGGGTGACGTAATACGACTGCGTGCTGAGCTTCTCCTTCCATTGCTCCTCGGTCATCACGACGCGGGGCAGGGAACGGGTGTCGATCAGCTTCTTGTTCGCGCCGAACTCGTCCAGCGTCACGTTACCGCCCTTGGGCCGTGGCGCGTCAGCAGCCATGGCGGGGCGCATGCCGCGCAGGATGAAGGGCAGGGAGATCGACGCGACCGCGGTCGCGGCGAAGACACCCAGGAAGCGGCGGCGGTCGGGGTCGGTGCTGCGCATGGAGCCTCCGTAAGCAGGGAAGGGCGCGAGATCGCGCCCTTCCCACTAAGACCGGGGTTYCTGCCTAAGGCTTACAGCGGCCTCAATCGTTCACCCAGTGGCACTCGCGGTGGGTCTCATAGGTCGCGTTGTTGTTCTGGTGGGCTTTCTGAACCTGGTTGCCTACGACGCCGCCCGCAACGGCGCCACCCACGGTGGCCACGGTCTTGCCCTTGCCGTGGCCGACCTGGTTGCCCAGAAGGCCGCCCGCGACGGCGCCGATGGCCGTGCCGGCCACCCGGTGGTCGTCACTGGAGTTGATCTGCTTGGTTTCGACGTCGCGGCACTCCTGGTGCTGACTGCGGTGCTGGGCCTGGGCCGGCGGGGCAGACACGGCAACGCCGGTGGCGAGTGCGAATGCCGCAGCGGCGAGCAGATGGGTCTTCATGGCAGGTCCTCCTTCTCGGTGGCCTTCAGGGATACCGCCGCTACCGTGACGGGTGGGTCAATAGGCGCCTGGTCGGGCGATTTGGTCGACATCGCGTATGGCCGCGGTTTAATCGGCGTGCCACGGGCCTCCGCCACGGCCTCGGTCAGCTCCGCGCCGAGCAGCAGGATCAACGCCGAGTAATAGACCCAGACCAGCAGCACCACGACGCCGCCGGCCGGACCGTAGGGGCCGCCCACATTGCTGCGTTCCAGATAGATGCCGATGGCGAACTTGCCGATGGCGMAGAGCACGGCGGTCAGGCTGGCGCCGATCATGGCATCGCGCCATTCGATCACCGCATCCGGCAGCACCTTGTAGATGGCGCCGAAGATCAGCACGAACACGCCAAAGGAGATGACCATCTCCAACACGTTCCAGCCTGTCGTCCCGCCGCGCACGAAGACGGCGATCATGGCGCTGGCCGAAAATGAGATCACCAGCAGGAAGGCCAGGGAGAGGAGGAGGCCCAGCGCATGAAGGCGTGCGCGCAGCCAGCCGAGAATCGCGTGGCTGGCCTTGCCCGGACGCGGCTGCAGGCTCCACACGCGGTTGAGGGCGCCCTGGAGCTGGGCGAAGACGGCTGAGGCACCGACCAGGGTCACGCCCAGGCCGATCACGCCGGCCATGCTGCCAACACTGGGCTTCTGCTTGGCATTCTCGATCACCAGACGCACGGCCTCGGAGGCCCGCGCCCCGACCAGCCCGTTGAGGCTGTCGATCAGCTGCGCCTGCCATTCCGGGCGGAGTGAGGCCACCACCCAAAGCAGGAGTACCAGCAGGGGCGCGAACGACAGCGCGGAATAGAAGGCCAGGGCTGCCGCCCGGGTCATGAGCTCGTCGTCGCTGAAGCCCTTCGCCGTGGTGCGGACCACGGTCAAGCCGAGTTTTAGCCTTGAATGCACGCGTCGGTCTCCGTTTTCTCGCTGGCAAGCCCAGCTTCGCGGTGGCAACGCGAAAATCGCGTGGAGTGGCACCTGAGCTCGTGTGGGAGCCGATTCATCGGCGATCCCGCGGCAGCGGGCCCGGTCGTGGCGAGCACCCGTTCGCCGATGAATCGGCTCCTACAAGGAGCGCGGGTCGGGGGCGGTGTGCATTCGGGCGATGGCGCCCGGGATGCCCTCGGCGCCCTTCACCTCGATCACGCGCTCGTTCATGGCGAAGTCGGTGTCGGTCTCATACGACCAGGTGCTGTGGTAAGGCATGTAAACGCCCCAGCCGCCGAGTTCGACGACCGGCGCGATGTCCGAACGCAGCGAGTTGCCGACCATGGCGAAACGGTYCGGAGTGACATCGAACTCGCGGAACAGCCGTGCGTAGGCGGCAGGGTCTTTTTCCGAGACGATCTCAATGCGGTGGAAGACGTCGGCGAGGCCGCAGCGGGCTACCTTGTATTCCTGGTGGAAGAGGTCGCCCTTCGTGATGAGGACCACGCGATGGTCGCGGGCCACGGTTTCGACCGCCTCACGAATACCCGGCAGCAGCTCGACCGGGTGAGCGAGTACGTCCTTGCCCAGGCGCACGATGCGATGGATGTCCTGGGCCTCCACACGGCCTTCGGTGAGCTCGATGGCCGATTCGATCATCGACAGCGTCATGCCCTTGGCACCGTAGCCGAACAGCTTGATATTGCCGCGTTCGGTGTCGAGCAGGGCCTCGCGAAGGCCCTCACGGCCGAGGTCGATATAACGTCCGAGGATGGCCTCGAACTCGTCCTGCGCACGGTCGTAGAACTCCTGGCTGTGCCAGAGCGTATCGTCGCCGTCGAAGCCGACCAGGTCGATCATGGGTGCAAGATCCGGAGTTTGGCGGTGGGGTAGGATAGCGCGAGCATCCATTCGCCGATGAATCGGCTCCTACGAAGCGCGCKACGAGAAACACCATGCCCGGCTATGAATTCACCGACATCGCTTGCCCGTACTGCGGCGAAACCATCGAGGTCGCTGTCGATACATCGGGCGGCAGCCAGACCTATATCGAGGATTGCCAGGTGTGCTGCCGGCCGATCGTGATGCGGCTGGTGGTGGATGAGGGGGACGAGAGTTTCGACCTGACCGCGTCGGCCGAGAATGATGGGTGATCGTGCGGAACTCGCCTCGAGGGTGGACACCAAGGTCTCTCACGACGATACGGTCAGCTGGAGGGAGAGCCGTTGGGCGTGGGTGCTGCCGCCGAAGCTGGCCGGTACGGCGGTCGTGCTGATACGTCATTTACGGCGCGGCGAGCGTTTTCCTCGCCGCTGCGCTGACTCGCACGGATGATCTCGGCACGCTGGGGTCGACCGTTTGGCGATGGCGATGGCGATGGCAAGGAGCCAGCAGCCGAAGCGGCGTTGGTTCGTCGGCTCGACCCACACGAACCTCAGGGATGGGAAGAGTCTTCGGTGCCCACCCTCGAGGCGAGTTCCGCACAAGTGGAGCGGCCGMAGGCCAAATAAGTACACGGCCGCGCAGCGGCCTTTCCGGTACGAAACGCGGAGGACGTGTCTGAGCAGCGAGGGTGGGCACCGAAGRCTCTGCGCCGCTACGCCTGCGCACCGAAGGCTCTGCGCCGCCACGTCTACACGCCGAAGGCTCTGCGCCTCACCGCCTTCGGCGTCCCCGGGATTCCGCGATGAACCAAAAAAAAGAGGCCCGGGTTTCCCCGAGCCTCTGACAAAACAAGCCTGAGCTTTTCTTCTTTTTAGAACGCGACGCTGGTCTTCAGACCAAGAACGAAAGCGTTGTTACGCTGGCTGCTGCCACCCGGATCCTGGATGTACTGGAGGTTCGGGCGGATCGCGATCGAGGGAATCGGCGACCAGCTGTAGAACACTTCAGACACACGCTCGTAGCCACGGTTGACGATCGTGTTCGAACCCGTGATCTCGTTGATCAGGCGCTGGTTCTTCGCGGCGTAACCACTGGCGTACGAACCACCGAAGGCGGCGCCGATGAAGTCGTTCGGGCGACCGAACGGGCCCTTGTACTCCATGCCGAGCGCGACCTGGTTGTTCGTGGCCGAGGTAGCGTGGTCGGCGGACGTGATGTTCAGGAACACCGTCGCGCCTTCACCGCCAGCCGTACCCGTGACCTGCTGCGAGAACGTGATCCACGCACCCTTGCGACCGTCGTGCTGCAGCGGCTGTGCACCGGTGAGCGCGATCGGCTCGTGGTTGGCGTCGAGGTAGAGATCGTTGCCGTGCGAGGTGTTGTACCAGACGCCGACGCGGTACGAACCCGGCAGACCGTTGACGGTCGGCTTCCAGCCGAACTCCAGCGGAATCAGCGCGCCGGTGGTGCCGCTCGGGAAGGCCGGCAGGAGGCCCTTCTCTTCGGCGTACGTGTCGTCGACGTACTTCGGGTTCACCTGGTAGCCGGCGATCTGCACCCAGGTGTTTTCGGACGTCGCATACTTCACGACCGCGGCCCACTGGCTGGTCGGCCAGTTGACCCAGTAGTCGCCCACGATATTACCCGGCTGGGCACCGCAGAACGTCAGGTTCTGGAAGTCGCACGAGAACTGGTTGACGTCTTCGCCCACTGGCAGACGACCCAGCTTCACGGTCAGGCGATCGTCCAGGAACTTCTGCTCGAGAGCGAAGATCGTCAGATGCCAGGTCTGGCCACGACCGTAGACTTCCTGAATGAGCTGGTTGTTGCCGATGTTTGCGTCGGCGCCGAGGTTGCGGCCGTTACGGTCGGTCACGACGATGGTGAACTTCGCACCATTCCAACCCCAGAGCTTCTGGAGATCGAATGAGGTGCCGAGCTTCCACTGGTCAGTGTAGCGGGTGATCTCGCGGTCACCACCGGAGTAGTTGTGCGCGAGTTCCGAGCCGTAGCCCAGATCGAAGGTGACGCCTTCATCGGCGAGACGCGAGCGGGTGCCGCCCCAATCACCGAAGAGGTACTTGCTGGTCGACATGTCGCTGAAGTCGGACTTCATCGTGTCGTCTGCGTGAGCGGCGGTAGCGCCGAGACCGAGGCAAGCGAGCATCAGACCGGCGAGGGGACGCTTAGAAAAATGATTGAGCATTTACCCTTCTCCCTGAAAAAATTTAAGCTTTTTAGTTTGTGGCTTTTGATTATTTAAGTTGCAACGCACAATACTCCCCGTGCATTCAACCGCCGCATTCTAGTGTTTTTGTCGTACTAATGTGTGGGCATCGCGAATTCCGCGCCAGCGCTTTCATCGTGGTTCAGCCAACGCTGTGTAACGGCCTTCTGTTTTGTGTAAAAGCGCACGGATTCAGGGCCGTGCGCGTGGTGATCTCCCATGAGACTCTTCTTCCATCCACCAAAGCTATGGAATGCCATGGGAACCGGGATGGGCACGTTCACGCCAATCATGCCTACCTGAACACGATGCGCAAATTCTCGCGCTATTTGTCCGTCGCGCGTGAAGATCGCCGTGCCATTACCATATTCATGTTCATCGACCAGCTTCAATGCACTGGCAAAATCAGGCACACGAACCACGCAAAGCACCGGGCCGAAAATCTCTTCTTTGTAAATACGCATGGCCGGTGTGACGYGGTCGAACAGCGTGCCACCGACGAAGAAGCCCTGCTCGCACCCGGCGACCTGATAGCCACGGCCATCCACGACGAGCTCGGCACCCGAGGCGACACCGTCGTCGATGTAGCCGGTGATGCGGTCCTTGTGGATACCGGTGACCACCGGACCCATCTCCACGGTTTCGTCCATGCCGTTGCCGATGCGCAACGCTTTCACGCGCGGTGCGAGCCGGGCCACCAATGCGTCCGCGGTCGCTTCACCGACGGCGACCGCGACCGAGATCGCCATGCAACGCTCGCCGGCGGCGCCGTAGCCCGCGCCGATCAGGGCATCGGCGGTCTTGTCCAGATCGGCATCCGGCATGATGACCATGTGGTTCTTCGCGCCACCGAGTGCCTGCACGCGCTTGCCCTGGGAGGTGCCGCGGGCATAGATGTATTCCGCGATCGGCGTCGAGCCGACGAAGCTCACCGCGCGCACCAGTTCGTGGTCGAGCAGCGCATCCACGGCGGTCTTGTCGCCGTTGACCACGTTGAACACGCCATCGGGAAGGCCGGCTTCCTTGAGCAGCTTGGCCAGTTCCACCGCGAGCGAGGGATCGCGCTCGGAGGGCTTGAGCACGAAGGTGTTGCCGCAGGCGATCGCCATCGGGAACATCCACATGGGCACCATCGCCGGGAAGTTGAACGGCGTGATGCCGACACAGACGCCGATGGCCTGGCGCATGGTCCAGGCATCGATGCCATTGGCGATCTGCTCGGTGTACTCGCCCTTGAGCAGTTCGGGGATGCCGCAGGCGTATTCGACCACTTCGAGGCCGCGCACGATTTCACCTTTCGCGTCGGACAGCACCTTGCCGTGCTCGGCGACGATGACGCGCGAGAGGCGGTCCATGTCGCGCTCGATCAGTTCCTTGAGGCGGAACATGACGCGCGCACGCTTGAGCGGAGGAAGCTGCGACCAGGCGGGGAACGCGGCATGCGCGGCGCGCACGGCATGGTCGACATCGGCGACGGAGGCGAGATCGACCTCGGAAGCGACGACGCCGCGCGCCGGGTCGTAGACCGGCGCGGTGCCTGAGGGCGTACCGGCATACGGCTTGCCGGCGATGAAGTGACCGATGCGGGGGAGGGTGTCGCGGGAGGGCTGGGCGGACATGAGGTGGTTTCTCCGATCGCGGCGCCTCAGCGCGCGATCATCCATTCGTGGGCGGGATCGTTGCGGAAATGCCATTCGCGGCGGGGACCAGCCATGACATTGAGGTAGTAGCCGCGGTAGCCGTGCGGCATCACCACGGGGTGGTAGCCGCGCGGCACCATCACGACGTCGTGGTCGCCAACGGCCATCGATTCGTCGATGTCGCGATCGTCCGTGTAGACACGCTGGAAGGCGAAGCCCTGCGGCGGATCRATGCGGTGGTAGTAGGTCTCTTCGAGCACGCTTTCGTCGGGGAGGGCGTCGGTGTCGTGTTTGTGTGGCGGATAGCTGGAGGAGTGGCCGGCGGGCGTCAGCACTTCGACCACGAGCAGCGATTCGGCTTGCTCGGTCTCCGGCAGCACGTCGCACACGTAGCGCGTGTTGGCGCCGGTGCCGCGCACGGAGCGTTTCATCGAGCCGGGTTCGATCAGGCGGACGTCCAGGCGTCCACTGGCGGGTGCCGAGGCGATGGCGAGCTCCGCATCGGACTGCGCGGTCACCTTGTAGACCGACGACGGCGGCGCGTAGATGGCGTGGGTTGAGCGGGCTTCGAACACGCTCTCGCGCCCACCCAGGCCCTTCCAGTCATGGTCGCCGACGATGACGTCGACCGTGCCGGTAAGGATCACCAGGCAGCCTTCACGGTCGGCGGGCAAGGTGATCTCGGTCGTCTCGCCGGCAACGAGACGACGTGCCTCGAACCCGACGTGCTTCCAGTGGGCGGATTCCGGTGTGACGCGAACGATGGCCTCGCCCTTGGCGGCGGCCTTGACCAGCAGGCTCATGCGACCTCCCGCACCGGCACGCCATCGAGCAGCGAACGCAGCGTGTTGTAGCCTTTTTCGGCAAATTCGAAGCTGGGAGCGACGGAAGGATCCTGTTCGGCCTCGACGACCAGCCAACCCTTGTAGCCGTGGGTCTTCAGCCGGTCGATGATGCCGGCGAAATCGATACAGCCGTCACCCGGCACGGTAAAGGCACCGTTGAGCACGGATTCGAGGAAGGTCCAGTGGCGGTTGCGCGCCATGCGCACGATGCCGGGGCGTACGTCCTTGCAGTGGACATGGCAGATGCGGTCGATATGCCTGTTCAGGACAGTGAGTGGATCGCCGCCGCCGAAGTACGTGTGGCCGCTGTCGAAGAGAAGGCCCACGTCGTCGCCGGTGTTGGCCATGAGCTGGTCGACATCGTCGGGCGATTCCACATAGGCACCCATGTGGTGGTGGTACGCCAGGCGCACGCCACGGGAGAGCGTGAACGCCGCGAACTCGGTGAGGTTGTCGCCGTAACGCTTCCAGTCGTCCGCCGTACGGAAACGCGGACGCTTGTAGAGCGGATGCGGTTCGCCCTGGATGGCATCGGCCACCTCACCGTAGACCATGACCTTGCAGCCGTTCTCGGCGAGCAGGCGAAGGTGGGTCTCCACGGCGACGATCTCGTCCTTCGCCGGGCGCGCCGCGACGCGGCCGCTATACCAGCCGGAGACGACGTCGAGCCCGTAGCCGGCCATCAGGTCGCGCAACGCGGCGGGATCCTTCGGGAACTTGTTGCCGAGTTCGAAGCCTTCGTAACCGATGGCCTTGCCTTCACTGAGCGCCGTGGAAAGCGGTGTCTCGCCACCGAGCGACGGGAGGTCGTCGTTGCTCCAGGAGATCGGGTTGATGCCGATGCGGATGGGATCATTCTTCATGCTGGCGTGTTCCTGGCCTTGCGGCCCACGGTGGCGGATTCATAGCCCGCGCGCGCGTCGCGCACGGCTTCCCGCGTGGAAACTTCCGGCACCGCCACTTCCCACCATACGCCGCCTTCTTCGGTCGTGCGCGTGTGGTCGGTATCGATGCTGATGAGATAGGTACGGTCGGCGTCGCGTGCCCGCTCCATGGCCGCTTCGAGCCCGGCGATGTCGGCCACGTGCTCGGCGATGGCGCCAAGCGAACGGGCATGCGCCGCGAAGTCGATCATCGGCATGCCGTGGCCGCCTTGCAGGCAGTCGTCGAACATGTTGTTGAAGGGCGCGCTTCCGGTCGCCTGTTGCAGACGGTTGATGCAGCCGTAGCCGCGGTTGTCCAGCAGCACGATGATGAGCTTGGCGTCGAGCATCACCGAGGTGGCGATCTCCGAGTTCATCATCAGATAGCTGCCGTCACCGACCATGACGATGACTTCGCGCTCCGGCGCGGCCATCTTCGCGCCCAGGCCGCCGGCGATCTCGTAACCCATGCACGAGTAGCCGTATTCCATGTGATAGCCGCCCGGGGTTTCCGTGCGCCACAGCTTCTCGAGTTCGGCGGGCAGGGTGCCGGCGGCGCAGAGCACGATGTCGTTGACCGTCGACTGCGACGACGAGCGCTGCACCGCGCCGATCACTTCGCCGTCGTAAGGCAGGCGGCCCGGCGGTGCGCTGCGTTGTTCGGTGATGCGCGACACCACGTGCACCCACTCGCTGGCGGCATCGCGCGAACGCGTGGTCCAGGGACCGGGTGCGGCCCAGTCTTCGAGACCGAAGCTCAGGTCGTCGAGGACCTGGCGTGCATCGCCGATCACTTCGAGGCCTTCGCCCTTCAGTGCGTCGAACGCATTCACGTTCACCGAGAGAATGGGTACGTGCGAGAACAGGGCGTTCGAGCCCGTGGTGAAGTCCTGGAGACGCGTGCCCACCGCGATGATCAGGTCGGCATCGCGAAGCAGGGCATTGGCTGAGGATGACCCGGACACGCCGGCGGGCCCGAGGTGCAGGGGATGGTTCCAGGGTAAGGCGCCCTTGCCGGCCTGGGTCTCACACACCGGTACGCCGTGCTTGTCGGCGAAGTCGAGCAGCGCGTGCGAGGCCTTCGCATAAAGGACACCACCGCCGGCGATGATCACCGGGCGCTCCGAGGCTTCGATCGCGTCCAGTGCGTACATCAACTCGTCGTCGGTCGGTTGCGGTGCGCGGAAGACGATTTCGCGTGGCTCGAAGAACGAGATCGGAAAATCCCAGGCCTCGGCCTGCACGTCCTGCGGAAGGGCCAGTGTCACCGGCCCGCAGAGGGCGGGATCGGTCAGTGCTCGGATCGCGCGGGGCAGGGCGACGAGGAGTTGTTCCGGGCGGACGATGCGATCGAAGTAACGCGAGACCGGGCGCAGCGTGTCGTTGACCGACACCGTGCCGTCCGAGAAATCCTCGAGCTGCTGGAGTACCGGATCCGGCGCGCGGGAGACGAAGATGTCGCCTGGAAGCAGGAGTACCGGCAAACGGTTCACGTGGGCGAGCGCGGCCGCGGTGACGAGGTTGGTGGCACCGGGACCGATGGAGGTGGTCACGGCCATCATGCGGCGACGCATGTTCGTCTTCGCATAAGCGATGGCGGCATGCGCCATGGCCTGCTCGTTATGGGCGCGGTAGGTCGGCAGCTTGTCGCGGGCTTCGTACAGCGCTTCGCCGATGCCAGCCACGTTGCCGTGGCCGAAGATGGCGAAGACGCCRCCGAACAACGGCGCCGATTCATCGGAGTCCGCGTCGCGGCCGCGCAGGGCGGCCAGGTAACGGATCAGCGCCTGGGCGGTAGTAAGACGGATGGTTGCGCTCATGCGGCCGCGCCTTCCTTCATTCGCTGGTCCGGCGTGCGCCGTCCGTCGCGCCACAGCGCAATCATGCGTTCGAACGCGGCGCGGGCCTGCGCGACCAGGGTCGCGTCGTCGATCTTGCCGGCCAGCCAGGCCGAAGCGGGCTCGATGAAGAGCGTACGGCCCACGGCGAAGCCGCGCACCGTCGAGCTGTCGAGGGCGTCGGTAAAGCCGGCTGCCAGCGCTTCCACCGGCGCATTGAGGCCGAGCAGGAGCACGCCACGGCAGTAGGGATCCCGTTCGTGGATGAGCGCATCGATCGCACCCCAGGCCTCGCGACGCGGCGGACAGAGTTTCCACCAGTCCGGCCGGATGCCGAGGTTGTAGATACGCTTCATCGCGCGCAGCACCTGGTCGTCGCGGTGCGCGGCGTCCTTGCAGCCCGGCGGAATGACCTCGAGGAGCAGTTCGTGGCCGCTCACCTTTGCTGCGTCATACAGGGCCAGCAGCTGGGTCTCCTGCTCCACGCGGTGCATGGGGTCGGCGTCCGGATCGAAGGCGACCAGGCACTTGATGACGTGTTCCTTCGGCCAGCTCACCAGCTGCGTGCCGATGGAGCGGCCGCGTTCGAATTCGAGCGGGTTGGAGCCGGGGACTTCCACCGGACGACCGATCCACCAGCCACGGCCACTGGCGGAGTTCAGCGCGTCCTGGCCGTAACGGTCGTCGGCAAGCAGGCCGATGTGCCCGTGCAGCTGACCGGCGCGCTCCGTCGCGGCGACGGCCTCGACCAGCAGTTCCTTCAGCCGCGGAATGTTCGCCTCGTGACCGCCCACATCACGACTCAGTTCGAAGAACGGCGTGCGGTGGTCGAAGGCGAAGACGTAGAGATCGTCCCAGGTTTTGCGCGGCACCGAGGTGCGGTGCAGATGGGAAAGCTCCTTATCCAGGTCCGGTCGCGGGATACCGCCTTCACGGGCGAGGAAGGCATCCAGTTCGGCGCGGCTCGGCATGGCCGGCGCGCAACCGTGGCGAGATACGACGATGGCGCCGCAGGCATTGGCGAAGGCACAGGCACGCTCGATGCTCTCGCCACTCAGCCAGCCGGTGAGGAAGCCGGACAGGAAGGCATCGCCGGCGCCGAGCACGTTGAGCACCTCGACACGGCTGCCGCGATACGTTGGCGCATCGTCGATGCTCGCGGGAATGACGCCTTCAATGACGCTGCAACCGATGGCACCACGCTTGACCACCAGAGTGGCCGCAGTGATGCCGCGAACGGCACGCAGGGCGGCCATGAGGTCTTCGCTACCGCCGGCGATATGGAACTCTTCCTCCGTACCGACGATGAGATCGAAACCGGGAAGAATAGCCTGCAGGTGACGGGTGACGTGGTCGGCGGCGACGAAACGCTGTTCGCCTTCACCGCGGCCGGTCAGGCCCCAGAGCACGGGGCGGTAGTCGATATCCAGCACGGTGCGCACGTCGTGCTTGCGGGCCAGCTCGATCGCACGCGAGCTGGCCGCATGGACGCCCGGCTCGGAAAAGTGCGTACCGGTGATGGCGAGCGCCCGGCATGTCGCGATGAACGCTTCGTCGATATCGTCCGCGGTCAGCGCCATGTCCGCGCAGTTCTCGCGATAGAACAGCAACGGGAAGGTTTCACGATCCTTGATGCCGAGGATGGCCAGCGCGGTCAGGCGCTCATGGTCGATCCGGATCTGGCTGACATCACTGCCTTCGGCGGCCAGTGTCTCGGTGAGGAAGCGGCCCATGTGGTCGTCGCCGACGCGGGCGAGCATCGCCGAATGCATGCCCAGTCGGGCCGTTCCGAAGGCGACGTTGGCCGAGGAGCCGCCAAGGTACTTGGCGAAGCTGGTGACGTCTTCGAGGCGGGCGCCGATCTGTTGGGCGTAGAGGTCCACGGCGAGCCGGCCGAGGCAGGCGACGTCGATGGGGCGGGAGGGGGAACGGGGCAGGGGGCTTCGCATAAGGGTTCCGTAATCAGGCCGCGCGGCCTTCCAGTTCGTCGACCAGGCTCTGGATCTCGGTGCCGCCGGCCATCATGTCGAGCACGGCTTCCTTGGTGATGTCCTTCTTGGCGAAGGTACCCATGGACTGGCCGCGGTTGAGCAGCGTGAAGCTGTCGGCGATCGGATRAGCGTGGTGCACGTTATGCGTGATGAAGATCACCGAGATGCCACGCGCGCGTGCCTGATGGATGAGCTTGAGCACGTTGCAGGACTGCTTCACGCCGAGGGCGGCGGTGGGCTCGTCGAGAATGAGCACCTTGGCGCCGAAATGAATGGCGCGCGCGATGGCCAGGCACTGGCGCTCGCCACCGGACATCGTGCCAACGGGCTGGCTGGCGTCGCGCACGCGGATACCCATCTCGGCCAGCTTGTCGCGCGCGGTTTCGTTGGCGTAGTTCATGTCGATGACGGGGATGACGCCGAACAGCTTCTTCCGCGGTTCGCGACCGGCGAAGAAGTTGCGCGCCACGCTCATCAGGGGCACGAGCGCCAGATCCTGGTAGACCGTGGCGATACCGCGGTCGAGGGCTTCGCGCGGCGAGTTGAAACGCACTTCCTCGCCATCGACACGATACGAGCCCGAGCTCGGCTGATGCACGCCGGCCAGGGTCTTGATCAGGGTGGACTTGCCGGCACCGTTGTCGCCGAGCAGGCAGTGCACCTCGCCGCGCTTGAGGCGTAGCGTGACGCCCTGCAGGGCAATGACGGTACCGAAGAACTTGCTTACGTCGTCGAGCTCGRGGATGTAATCGTCGGCCATGGTGGCACTCCTCACTTCGTCGCCGCAGCGCGGCTGCGGATGTAATGATTGAACAGCACCGCCAGCAGCAACATGCCGCCGAGGAAGACGCGGTACCAGTCGGAATCGATATTGGTGTACGAGATGCCGATCTGCACGACGCCGAAGATCAGCGCGCCAAAGCAGGCGCCGATGACCGAACCGAAGCCACCCGTCAGCAGGGTGCCGCCGATGACCACGGCGATGATTGCTTCGAATTCCTTCTGCAAGCCGCGATCGGCCGCGGCGGAGCCCACGTCGGCCACCTGCAGCACGCCGAACAGGCAGGCACAGAAGGCGGTGAGCACGAACAGGGAAATCTTTACGCGACGTACCGGCACACCGACATTCTTCGCGGCGTTGGAATCGCCGCCGACGGTGTAGATCCAGTTGCCGAAACGGGTGCGGGCAAGCACGAAACCTGCAGCCAGGGCCATGACGATCCACCACACGAGCACCTTGGGCAGGCCGCCGACCACTGGGTCGCCGCTGGGCAGCTTGGTGATCAGGTTCATGCTGGCCAGTCCATTGAACAGCCAGTGGAACGTGGTGCCCTGGAAGAGCGCCGAGATGACCGGGTCGTCGGTGAACTTGTCACCGATACCGCTGACGATGGTGCTGTTGGCGAAGCTGGTGGAAAGCACCAGCGTGAGGCCACGCAGGATGAACATGAAAGCGAGCGTGACGATGAACGACGGCAGCTTCGTGCGTACGACGAGGTAGCCGTTGAGCGCGCCCAACGCCATGGAGCCGACGAAGGCGAAGATCACCGCGGCCCACAGCGGCCAGCCGAGATACATGGGTGGAATGGCCACCATGACACCGGCGAATCCGATCATCGAACCCATCGACAGATCGAATTCACCGGCAATCATGAGGAGGCAGGCGCCCACGGCGATGATGCCGAGGTAGCCGGCCACCTGGGCCCAGTTGATGATGCCATCGAGCGCGAACATGCCCGAGCCGCCGGCGAAAACGCCGAAGAAGGCGAAGACCAGCACCGTGCCGGCAATGGACCCCAGTTCGGGGCGGTCCAGCAGGATGCGCCACGGTGACAGCTTGCGTACGCGTTCGTCCGTGGATTTCGGTTCAATCATGTTCGTAACGCTCTCGTTGATGGCACTCATGGTTCTTGGTCCTTCCGATCGCTTAGCGGTACGTGCCGGCGTACTTCTCAACCGTCGCCACGTTGTCCTTGGTGACGAACGCGGGACCCGAGCTCACGCCGGTGGCGGTATAGACCGGGTGCAGGTCGTACTGTTTCAGGCGGGCCTGGAACTTCGGGTTGGCCTTCAGGGTGGCGATGATCTTTGCCGGATCGTTGGTTTTCTGGTCATGCGCGATCACCAGGGCGGCGATGCCCATGTAGCCCTGCAGGTACGGCTGTTGGTCGATCGCGTACTGGATGGTTCCGGACTTGATGCCAGCGATGATCGCGGGCGACAGGTCGAACGTGCCGAAGTTGATCTTGCCGACCAGATGCATGTCGTTGACCACCTTGATGGTCGGCTCGGCGGCATTCGGGCCAAGGGCCAGGATGGCCTGGGTCTTCGGGTTGCTGCGCAGGTAGGCGCTGACCTTGCTGGCGACCACGGTCGGGTCCATGCCGGTGTCGATCATCGAGGTCTTGCGCCAGTCCTTCACGCCGATCGCATCGGCAAAACCCTGGCAGCGTTCGAATGACGCGTTGTTGGTCGCGTAATGGTTCACGCAGACGAAGCTGGTGACACCGGCCGCCTTGGCGCGGTCACCGGCGGCTTTACCGGCGTCGTACTCACCCTGGCCGACGTGCAGGATCGCGCCGAGTTTCTTGCTCTCGTCCGGCGTGCCGGAGTTGATCGTGACGATGGGAATGCCCTTGGCCGAGACCTTGGCGGCGGGCGCCTTGAGCACGGCGAAGCTGGCGATATCGAAGGCGACACCCTGGTAGTTACGGGCGGCGGCCGATTCCAGCTGGCGGGCCATTTCGCTGAGGTCGCCGTTGCCGGAACCGCGGTAGTCCACGTCGACACCGAAATCTTCGCCGGCCTGCTTGATGGAGTTCTTGATGGTGTTCCACCAGGAGTCCGAGTCGGCGGCGTGGGTCACGAGGACATAACGGTCGCCCGGGGCCGCCTGGGAGGCGGGGGCGGCGAGGCCGAGACCGAGGGCAAGGGCTGCAGCCAGGGTGGCTTGAATCAGTTTGGATCGCATAGTGCCTCCACAGGAGACCGGTTCTACCGGCCGGACGGGTGTCGAACGCGATGCGGCCGTGTAGGCCGCTTCTTTGCCGAGAGCGGACCGAGCATGGACCGGCTGTTCCAGTGTTGCAATTTGCATTGCAGCAAAAAAATAAATGGAAAATATGTTCTATCGCGTGCTTCAATGCGGCCGGTCCCCATGGAGTGCCCCGATGGCCAAACGCAGCGAAGCCGATGCCCTCATGCAGCGCATCGCCGAGGAGTTCGAGGCCCTGCCGCGCCAGTTGCAGGGGGTGGCCCGGTACCTTGAGGAACATCGCAGTTCGATCATGGTCTTGCGCGTCGGTGAGATTGCCGAAGGCTGCGGGGTGCATGCGTCGGCGGTGGTCCGCTTCGCCCAGCGCTTCGGCTATTCCGGCTTCACCGAGATGCAGGCGGTGTTCCGCGAGGCATTCACGGCGCAGGCCTCGCCCTCGCGCAGCTACCAGCAGCGCATCCGCAGCGTCATCAAGAACCGCGCCTCGACCATGCCGGCGGTGGAAATCGCCTCGCGCTTCATCGATGCAAGCCGTGCCGGCCTGGATGAACTGGCCGACGAACTCGATGAAACGCGGTTCCAAAAGGCTGTGGACATGCTTGCCACGGCGGAGAATATCTACGTGATGGGCGTGCGCCGCTCATTCGCCATCGCCGCCTATATCGCCTATGCGCTGCAGCACACGCAGAAACGCGTGCACCTGGTCAGCGGCCTGGGTGGCATGTTCCGCGAGCAGTTGCGCAGCATGGGCAAGGGCGACGCGCTCATCGCGATCAGTTTCCCGCCGTTCGGCAAGGAAACCCTTTACGCGATGCGCGTCGCGCAACAACACAAGGCTAGTGTGCTCGCCATTACCGAGAGCGATCTCGGTCCACTCGCGCGCCACTCGGACGTTCTGCTCAAGGTGAAGGAGGGGAGCGCGTTCGCGTTCCGTGGCCTCACCAGCACCATGTGCCTGTGCCAGGCGCTGTTCGTTGCGCTGGCCTATCGGCTCGAACTCACAGTTGAAGAAACACTTCCCCGAGGAGAATACGATGATTGAAGTTGCCGTTTTCGGTGCCGGTCGCATCGGCAAGATTCACGCGGGCAATGTCGCCCGCCACCCGGAAGCGCACCTGCGCTACGTGGTGGACGTGCACGCGCCGTCGGCGCAGGAACTTGCGGACAAGCATGGCGCAAAGGTCGCCACGGTGGACGAGGCCCTCAATGATCCCGCCGTCGGCGCGGTCGTGATCGGCTCCAGCACGGATACGCATGCGGACCTGATCCATCGCGCCGCCGCCGCGGGCAAGGCGATTTTCTGCGAGAAGCCGGTCGACCTGGACGTCGAGCGCGCGCGCTCCTGCCAGGCCGCCGTCGAGAAAGCCGGCGTGGTCTGCATGATCGCGTTCCAGCGTCGTTTCGATCCGACCTTCTCCGCGTTGAAGAAGCGCCTGGAAGAGGGTGAGATCGGCACGCCGGAGCTGCTCGTCGTGACCAGTCGCGATCCGGGTGCACCGCCGGTCAGCTACATCAAGAGCTCGGGCGGCATCTTCAAGGACATGCTGATCCACGATTTCGACATCTTTCGCTGGATCCTCGACGACGAGGCCGTCAGCGTGCATGCCACCGGCAGCTGCCTCACCGACCCGGCGATCGAAGCCGCGGGCGACATCGATACCACTGCCGTCACCATCCGCACGAAGAAGGGCCGGCTCTGCCAGATCAATACCTCGCGTCGCGCCGCTTACGGTTACGACCAGCGCTTCGAAGTACTCGGCAGCAAGGGCATGCTGCAGGCCGGCAATGTGTCGCCGACCCAGGTGGTGTCGCACACGGTGAAGAACATCGCCCATGACCTCCCCGAGCATTTCTTCCTCGAGCGCTATCGCGAGGCATATGCCGCGGAAATCGCCCATTTCTTCGACGCGCTTGCCGCAGGCACGCCGGTGCGGACCACGATCGCCGACGGCATCAAGGCGCTGGAACTGGCCGAAGCCGCCGCACGTTCCTGGCGTGAAGGCCAGGCCGTGGCCGTGAACATCTGAGGGGAGCATCCGAGATGACTTCCCTTCGCATCGGTCTGGCCGGCCTCGGTCGGCTTGGCCAGCGTTACGCCGAAAACCTCGCCCGCGCCGTGCCGCGGGCGGAGCTGGCGGCGGTATGCAGTCCCGTCGAGAGTGAGCGTGCCTGGGCACGCGACACGCTTGGCGTGTCCACCATCTATAACGGCTACGAGGAGATGCTCGCCGATCCCTCGCTCGACGCGATCTTCCTGGTCACGCCAACCTCGTTGCATGCCTCACAGATCGAGCAAGCACTGGACGCGGGCAAGCATGTGTTCTGCGAGAAGCCCTTGTCGCTCGAGCTGGAGGATTGCCGGCGTGCTGCCGCGCACGCGGCGAAGGCGGGTAAGCGCGCCATGGTGGGATTCGTCCGTCGTTTCGACGAAAGCTACCAGCACGCATTCCAGCACATCGAGGCGGGTGGTATCGGCCGTCCCTTCCTGGTCTATTCGCAGACCACCGATCTGGCCGATCCGAGCGGAGCGTTCCTGAAGTTCGCGCCGACCAGCGGCGGCATTTTTCTCGATTGCAGCGTGCACGACGTGGATCTGGCGCGCTGGTTGCTCGGCCGTCCGAAGGCGAAGAAAGTGTATTCGGCGGGCACGGTGGCGATGTACCCGCCACTGGAAGCGATGGGTGACGTGGACAACGGCATCGCCATCGTGGAGTTCGAAGGTGGCCGCATGGCGATGTTCTACGCCTCGCGGACGCAGGCGCATGGGCACGACACGCATACCGACATCACGGGCACGGCGGGCCGCTTGAGCGTGGGTCGTAATCCCCGTGCGGACCGTGTCGAGATTGCCGATGCGAATGGTGTGCGTAATACGGTCGTGCCGTCGTTCTATGAGCGGTTTGCACCGGCGTTCGTGACCCAGGCGAAGCATTTCGTGGATGCGGTGCTGGATGACACGCCGTTCGACCTGACCATGGATGATGCGGTCGAGGCGACGCGGATTGCGATTGCGTTRCGGGAGTCGTTGCAGAGCGGGCAGCCGGTTTTGTTGGACTGAGGCGGGTTGAAGAACATCGCCGATGAATCGGCGCCCACAGGGTCACGGCTTCCCTCGGCCTTCGCCCTCTCTCTGTGGGAGCCGATTCATCGGCGATCGGTGCTCGCCGAAGCGACGGGTGCTCGCAAAACCCCCCATGAAAAACCCTTCATAAACCCACCATGACGCACCGCAGCAACGCCACGGTATAATGGGCCGGCCATGTCTCTCCCCTCCCTAGTTCCCACCCGCGGCCGGCGCTTCGCCGTGACCGCGCGCATCCTTTCCTCGGTCGTCTTTTCCTTCGTCTGCTACCTGTGCATCGGCATTCCGCTTGCCGTGCTGCCGGGGTTCGCGCATCTTGACCTCGGTTATTCGACGATCATCGCCGGCCTGGCCGTGAGTGCGCAGTATCTTGCGACCCTGCTCAGTCGTCCTCACGCCGGGCGCATGGCGGATGCGATGGGCCCGAAACGCACGGTGGTCGCCGGTCTCGTCGTGCTGGCGATATCCGGCCTGTTCCTGGCACTCGGCGCCATCGTGCCAAAAAATCCGGGGCTGTCGCTTACCTTGATCCTGCTCAGCCGGCTCGGTCTGGGTTTCGCCGAGAGCTGGGTCAGCACCGGCTCGATCACCTGGGGCATCGGCGGCATCGGCGGTGAGCACACCGCACGGGTCATCTCCTGGAATGGCATCGCCACCTACGGCGGTATTGCCGTCGGCGCGCCGCTGGGCGTGATGCTGGCGCGGGACCATGGCTTCATTGCGCTGGGTATCCTCACCTTCGCGCTCGGTCTCGTCGCGCTGCCTTTTGCCCTGATGAAGGCGCGTGTCGCCCCGAGTCATGGCGAGCGGCTGCCGTTCAAAAGCGTGCTGAAGCGCGTGATGCCTTACGGCGTGGGTCTCGCCCTGGGCTCGATCGGCTTCGGCTCGCTGTCCACGTTCGTCGCGCTCTACTACGCCAGTCGCGACTGGTCGGATGCGGCGCTGTCGCTCTCGGTGTTTGGTGGGTGCTTCATCGGCATCCGACTGATTTTCGGCAATGCGATCGATCGTTTCGGCGGGTATCGCGTCGCCATCGTCTCGTTGGTGGTGGAGTGCCTGGGGCTGATCCTGCTCTGGCTGGGCACGACGCCGCATGCCGCGCTGGCTGGYGCTGCGCTGACCGGCTCGGGCTTCGCCCTCGTCTTCCCGGCCCTGGGTGTGGAAGCCGTGGGGCGCGTCAGCACGCACAACCGCGGCGCTGCGCTCGGCGCTTATTCGGTGTTTCTGGACGTCGCTCTGGGCCTGACCGGCCCGGTGGGCGGCTGGATCGCCGGCTTGTACGACTATCCGGCGATCTTCCTCGTGGCCGGCTTCACGTCGCTGGCGGCGGCGATCCTCTCGACGTCGCTCTACCTGCGATTCGGCCGCGATGCACCGCCGCGCGATCAACGGGCCAATGCGCGGGCATAATGGCCGCCTGATCCCTTACGAGTTTCCTACATGCCGTACGACCGCAGCTGGATGGACTTTGGCGTTCTCGGCGCCCTGGAATCGGGTGGGATCGCCTTGCTCGTCGGCATCATCGTCTACGCGCTGCTCCACGCATTCGCCGGTAAACCCAACGGCTGGAGCGATGGCAAGGAGATTTCCATCGCCTTCGTTCTCGCGGTGGCGATCGGCGGCGGTCAGGACATGTGGGACCTGCTCTACTTCACCATGGCGCCGCTGCAGTCGTTGACACTCTTGCAGCTGAAGCTCGCCGCCGTACACGATCCGGATGCCATCGGCCTGCGCGTGTTCTTCGACATCGTCGGCGCCTTGATCGGCGCGTGCATCGGTTGGGCGATGTTCTCCGGCGGCTTCAAGCGCCTCCTCGCCGGCATGCGCTCTTCGTAACGCGCTGTTCCCTGTGGGAACCGATTCATCGGCGATCCCGCGGCAGCGGGGCAGGGTTATCGCGAGCACCCGATCGCCGATGAATCGGCTCCTACAGGAATTGCCCTAGGTCCTGTGGCTGAACATCCAGTCCCACAGGTCGGGCGTCGCATAGGCCTTTTCCCACGAGCCGTGATTCACGCCGGGGAATTCGGTGTATTTCACGACGGCGTGGCGCTCGATCAGCGCCGCGTTCATGCGGCGTGACTGTTCGGTCGGCACCACGTTGTCGTCGCCACCGTGGAAGATCCACACCGGCAGCTTGCCGATCTTCTTCGCCACCCAGGCATACGCATCGTCGCCCTTGGGTACGCCGTGCACGTAAAGGTTGCGACCGTCGCCCGGGAGCGGTTCGACACCACCRCAGATGATGGCCGCGGCAGCGAACATGCCCGGGTGATCGGCAGCGATCTGCCACGAGCCGAAACCGCCCATGGACAAGCCGGTAAGGTACAGGCGTTTACGGTCGCCGTGGAATTCCTTCACGGTCTTCTCGAGCGCGGCCAGGGCCATGTCGGCATCGACCTTGTCGGTCCACTCGGTATCGTTCGGCGCCTGCGGAATCACCACGACGGCCGGGAAATCGGTGTGCTGCTTCAACCACGGCGGCAGGCCCTGCGACAGCTGCGCCTGGTTGTCGTTGCCGCGCTCGCCGCTGCCATGCAGGAACAGGACCACGGCAGGATGCTTGCCATCCACATCGACGGGAACGAACACCTGGTAGCGGTAGGTCTTGCCATGGACGTCCACGCTGCGTTCGACGAAGGTCGCGGGGGCGGCGGAAGCGCCGGTGGCGATCATGGCGGTGAGAAAGGCGGTGAGAAAGGCGAGGCTGCGGAGCATGTCGGTTCCCTAAGCTGGTTTTTTTGTAGGAGCCGATTCATCGGCGATCCCGCGGCAGCGGGCAACGTTCTCGCGAGCACCCTATCGCCGATAAATCGGCTCCTACAAAGGCGCCCATATCAAAGGACAGGGTCGAAGAGGCGTGCTACATGAAGCGCCACGCGTTGCAGGTAGGTCAGTCGATCGTAGTCGTTCTGGTTGACCTCTTCGGACTGGGCGAAGTCGTGGGTCAGCATCGCTTCCACCTCGCCGGCAAACGTCTCGTCCACGTTCAACGCCGTGATCTCGAAGTTCAGGCGGAAGCTGCGGTTGTCCATGTTCATGCTGCCGACGACGGCGGTGTCGTCGTCCACCAGCATCACTTTCTGGTGGATGAAGCCGGGCTGGTATCGGAACATGCGGATGCCAGCCAGGGTGGCTTCGTGGGCATAGAGCGTGGAGGCCATGAACACGGTGCGATGGTCGGGACGGCAGGGAATGAGGATGCGCACGTCCACGCCGCGAAACACGGCCAGCCGCAGCGCGCCGAACACGGCCTGGTCGGGCACGAAGTAGGGCGTGGTAATCCATACGCGGTGCTTCGCCGCATGGATGGCCTGGGTGAAAAACAGCGAGCAGCTTTCCTGGCGGTCGGCCGGGCCGGTCGCGACGATCATCGTATTGGCGCGGCCGCAGCGCTCCGGCGGCGGTGACGACGGCGGCCGTTCACCGGTGACCCAGTACCAGTCTTCGGCGAAGACGCGTTGCAGGTCGGCGACGGCGGGGCCTTCGATTTCCATGTGCGTGTCGCGCCACGGCGACAGCGGCGGCTTCGAGCCCAGGTATTCGTCGCCCGCATTCAGGCCACCGACAAACCCGCGCACGCCATCGACGACGAGCACCTTGCGGTGATTGCGGAAATTCAGCTGAAAGCGATTGCGCCAGCGTCGCGTCGCGAAGCGGTGTGCGTTCACGCCTCCGCTGCGCAAGGCCTCGATATAGCTGGAGGGGAGATCGTGGCTGCCGATGCCGTCGTAGAGCAGGCACACTTCTACACCGGCGGCTGCCCGCTCGAGCAGGGCATCGCGCAGGCGTCGACCCAGCACGTCGTCGTGGATGATGAAGAACTGCACCAGGACGTAGTGTTCCGCGCGTGCGATGGCGGCGAACATGGCCTTGAAGGCGGCCTCGCCATCGATGTGCAGCGCCAGCCCGTTGCCGCCGTGCATCGCCGTCTTCAGCATGCGGCCGATGGCGTCATATCGCTCATCGCCCACGGGGGTGGTCACCGGAAGCAGGCCGGGCCGCGCCGAGAGTTCGGCTTCCTCGTGGAGCATGAAGAAGCGTGCCTGGCGCTGGCGGTGCAGGTCGACGTAGCCGCCAAAGTGGCTGGCGCCCAGGAAGACGTAGGGGACGARGGTCACGTAGGGCAGGAAGACCAGCCCAAGCACCCATGCGAAGGCCCCCTGCGCCGTGCGTGTATGCATCACGGCATGCATGCCGGCGAAGATCCCCGCGACATGCAGGGCCAGCGCGGCGATCGCGATCATTGACGTGATCATGGGCTTCCGACCCTGATCTTCAATCCTGCGGCAAGAGTCTTTGTCGCGTGCGGGTGTATGTGCATAAGGGCCTGGGGCGGACAATCCACGTTATCGCTTTCCAACGAGCCTAACGCATGAACCCCTCTCCGTCCCGCCTGCCCCTGCTGGCACTGGCCGTAGCCGCCTTCGCGATCGGTACCACCGAGTTCGTGATCATGGGGCTGCTGCCGGAAGTCGCTACCGACCTGAAGGTGAGTATTCCCTCCGCTGGCATGCTTGTCTCCGGTTACGCCCTGGGCGTGGCCGTTGGCGCGCCGCTGCTTGCCGCGTTCACCGCGAAGATGGAGCGCAAACACGCCCTCTTGCTGCTGATGGGCCTGTTCATCCTCGGCAATGCCCTGTGCGCCATCGCGCCGAACTACGACGTGCTGATGGTGGCGCGCGTGGTGGCCGCCTTCTGTCACGGCTCGTTCTTCGGCATCGGTGCCGTCGTCGCCGCACACCTGGTCCCGGCCAACCAGCGCGCTCGTGCCATCGCCCTGATGTTTGCCGGGCTTACGCTGGCTAACGTGCTTGGCGTGCCCTTCGGTACCTTCCTTGGTCAGTGGGCCGGCTGGCGCTCCACGTTCTGGGCGGTGACGGCGCTGGGCGTGATCGCCGCGCTGGGTGTGGCCCGCTTCGTTCCCTCGCTGCCCAACCTCAAGGCGCCGGACATGCGTCGCGAGTTGCGCGTGCTGCGCGAGCCGCAGGCCCTGATCGCCCTGGGCATGACAGTGCTGGGCTTCGGCGGCGTGTTCACCGTGTTCACTTACATCGCGCCGATCCTGCAGGAGCAGTCGCATGTCAGCCCCCACTGGACCGGTGCCGTGCTCGTTCTGTTCGGCCTCGGCACCACCATCGGCAACATGCTCGGCGGCCGCCTGGCCGACTGGAAGCTGATGCCCTCGCTGATGGGGATCCTGGTGGTGCTTACCGCGCTTCTGGTCGCGTTCGCCTGGACGATGCATTCGACCGTCGCGTCCATCGTCACCGTGTTCCTCTGGGGCATTGCTGCGTTTGCCACGATCGCACCGTTGCAGTCCCGTGTGGTGCATGTCGCGGGTGATGCGCCGAACCTGGCCTCCACGTTGAACATCGCCGCTTTCAATCTGGGCAACGCTGGCGGCGCGTGGCTGGGTGGCGCGGTGCTCGCGGCCGGTTATTCGATGCCGATGGTGAGCCTGACCGGCGCCGGCGTCACCGTGGCCGGCCTGCTTGCTACGATGGCCAGCGTTGCGCTCGAACGCCGCCGTCCCGTGACCGTGGTGGCCGAAGGCGCCTGACCTCCAGGAGAGCTCCATGAAAGCCGTCGTCTATCGCACCCCGCTTCCCGTGACCGATCCGCAGAGCCTGCTCGATGTCGAGCTGACCACGCCCGAGGCGAGGGGGCGCGACCTGCTGGTCAAGGTCGAGGCCATCTCGGTCAACCCGGTGGACACCAAGATCCGCAAGAACACCGATCCGGAAGGTGCCGACAAGGTGCTCGGCTGGGACGCCGCAGGCACCGTGGTCGCGGTTGGCCCGGAAGTGCGGCGCTTCAAGGTCGGCGACGCCGTGTGGTACGCCGGCGCGCTCGACCGGCCGGGTGCCAACAGCGAGTTCCACGTGATCGACGAACGTCTCGTCGGCCGTAAGCCGTCCACACTGAGCATGGCCGAAGCCGCGGCCCTGCCGCTCACCGCCGTGACCGCGTGGGAGCTGATGTTCGAGCGCATGGGCATTGCACACGGTACGCCGGGTCGGCCTGCCACGTTGCTGGTGGTCGGCGCCGCGGGTGGTGTCGGTTCCATCGCCGTGCAGCTCGCGCGCCGGCTCACGGGCCTCACCATCATCGGTACGGCCTCGCGCCCGGAAACGCGTGAATGGGTCGAGGCGATGGGCGCACACCACGTGGTGGACCACTCGAAGTCACTGGTCGATGAAGTAAGAGCGGTGGCGCCGGAGGGTGTCGACTACGTACTCGGCCTGACGCGCACCGAAGACCATTTCCCGGCACTGGTCGAGCTGCTCAAGCCGCACGGCAAGTTCGGCCTGATCGACGACCCCGCCGAGCCGATCGACATCCGCCTGATGAAGCGCAAGAGCCTGTCGTTGCACTGGGAGCTCATGTACACGCGCTCGCTGTTCCACACCGAGGACATGGCCGAGCAGGGTCGGATCCTCGACGAGGTGGCGAACCTCGTCGATGCGGGCGTGATCAGGACGACGATGCGCGAGAACGTGGGTGCGATCAACGCGGCCAACCTGCGCAAGGCGCACGCCATGCTCGAGAGCGGCAAGACCATCGGCAAGGTCGTTCTCGCGGGCTTTTCCTGACCTAGCGCGAGTGGACGCGCTCGGCACTCTCGGCCATGAGCATGTTCGCCACGCTCTGGGCCTGCTTGCGGATTTCCGGGATCGCCGTCGATTCCCACAACGCGCCACGAAGCAGACTACCGATCGCAAAAAGATTCGAGCGCGGCCGGCCGTTGCCATCGAGCAGATGGCCGTCCGGCAGCGCGGCGAAGCCCAGACCGAGCGGATCGGGTTTGACCAGGCCGTCGATCACCAGCTGGCGCACCAGACGATGCTC
>NZ_JBFUJE010000016.1:0-26600 GCF_056401535.1 Luteibacter sp. P4_E6
GCTCGGGCGTCGGTGGCGGCGTGGCACGCAGCTGCCGCTCCTGCTCGACCCAGCGCCGCAAAGCCGTCGGGCCAAGCCCAAGCAGCCCGCACACGGCAGGCACGGAGCGGTTCTCATCCAGTACTAAACACACCGCCCGGCGCTTGAGCGCCGGGTCGATCGGTCGATATCCCATGATTCACCTCGGTAGGGATTTTGCTCCTACATGGGTGTCCAGGAAAATTAGACCACCGCAAATCGGCTCCTACAGAAAGACTGTTACCGCCCTGTGCCGGCTACGCCGCGGCGCACCATGACGCTCGACATTTCAACCCGCAAGGATTGGTTACAATCGGCTCACGGGCAGGGGACGACGTCCCCAAAGGGAGTAAGTGAGCATGCGTTATGAGAAAGGTCACAAGGAGCAGACTCGGCAGAAGATCGTCGAGGCCGCGTCCGAGCGTTTTCGCGCCGACGGTATCGATGCCGTCGGCGTGGTCAGTCTGATGAACGATGTCGGCCTGACCCAGGGTGGTTTCTACAACCACTTCGGGTCGAAGGAAGACCTCGTTCGGGAGAGCGTCGCCAACGGCGCCACGAGTGCGGCCGAGAGGATGGCCGCGCGCATCGCCGCCTCACGGGGCGAGGGATATCGGACCCTGGTCAACGGCTACCTGTCGGCAGAGCACCGCGACCATCCGGAAACGGGGTGCGTCGCCGCGGCGCTGTCCGCCGAGATGGGCCGCCGGCCGGTCGAGACCCGCGCCGCCTTCACCGAGGGCTTCGGCGAAATGGTGGAGGTCATTGCCGGCACCCTGCCGGACGCCGTGCGTGGCAAACGCCGCCGCACGCTGTCGATGGCCGTGTTCGCCTCGATGGTCGGTTCGCTGTCGCTGTCGCGTGCCGTTGCCGAGCCGGCCTTGTCGGATGAGATCCTGGCACTCGGCCGACAGTCCGCGCTGGAACTGATCGAAGCCGGCTGATTCCCCGACCGGGGACGGCGGCTTGCCTATACGGGCCGTCGTCCTCACGGTCCCTCGCGGCGGTTTTGTCCAAAAAATGTCCCTTTCGACGGACCGCACAACGCTCCATTCGGCGTAACCTGACAGCCTGCTTGTGGATCAGCCAATGGGGCCTCCGGGTTCCACCAGCCGAGGGACGACCATGGTTACGTTGCGCGTGAATGGTGAAGATCGACAGGCTGACGTCCCACCCGATATGCCGTTGCTCTGGGTGCTTCGCGACGTGATCGGATTGACCGGCACCAAGTTCGGTTGCGGTATCGCGCAATGCGGCGCGTGCACAGTGCACATCGATGGCCAGCCGATCCGCTCCTGCCAGATGCCGGTGTCGGCCGTCGGTAATCGCGCCGTGACGACCATCGAAGCGATCGGGCTGACGCCCGAAGGCGCCAAGGTGCAGCAGGCCTGGCTCGCCGTCGACGTCGTGCAGTGCGGCTACTGCCAGTCGGGGCAGATCATGTCCGCGGCAGCGCTGCTGGCGCGCACACCGAACCCGACCGATCGGGATATCGACACCGCCATGGCCGGCAACATCTGTCGCTGCGGCACGTACGTGCGTATTCGCGAGGCCATCAAACAGGCCGCGACGGGGCAACCCCAGGGCCTGCAGGTCGTCGTCGACGGGAGTGCCGCATGAAGACGCGCACACCCCCCGGCGCCGAAGTCGACAGCGGTCGCCGCGCCGCGATGAAGCTCGCCGGTGGCGGCCTCGCCGTCGCCTTCCTGTGGACGGCGGGCCTTGGTCCCGCCGTCGCCCAGATGAATCCCCGTCGGCAGCCGACGGACGAAGCCGCGGCCGCGGCAGACGGCAACCCACCCTTCGCACCCAACGCCTTCATCCGCATCGACGCCGATGGAAGCGTGCGACTGGTGATGCCCAGCGCGGAGATGGGCCAGGCCATCTACACCGGCATCTCGATGATGCTCGCCGAGGAACTCGGTGTCGGGCTCGACCAGATCAAGGTCGAGCATTCGATTCCCAGCGACGCGCTCTATGGCATTGCCCTGCTGGGTGGCGGACAGATCACCGGCGGCTCGACCAGCACACGCGGCCAATGGCAATCGTTGCGCGAAGCGGGCGCGGTCGCTCGCGAGATGTTGATCGCCGCCGCCGCCGCGCAATGGCACGTCGACCCCGCCAGTTGTTCGGTGTCGCGCGCCACGATCACGCACGTGCCCTCCGGTCGCACGCTCGGCTTCGGTGCCGTGGCTGAAGCGGCAGGCAAGCTGCCACAACCGGCGAAAGTCACGCTGAAGGATCCCAAAGACTTCACCGTCATCGGCAAGCCGCTGCGCCGGGTGGATTCCCCGGACAAGGTCAATGGCGGCACGCAGTTCGGCATCGATGTGAAAGTGCCGGGCATGAAGTATGCGGCGGTGCGTACGAGTCCCGAACTGGCCGGCACGCTCGGCAGCGTCGACGATACGAAGGCGCGCGCGATGGCCGGTGTGGTCGACGTCATCAAGCTCGACAACGCGGTCGCCGTGGTCGGCGAACACTACTGGGCGGCGTACCGCGGCCTGGAGGCTCTGGACATCGAATGGCGTCACGGCGTCAATGAGCATCTCGATACCGCCACGCTGATCGCCGCGCTACAGGAAAGCTCACGCAACGGCCCTGCGCTGATCGGCCGCAAGCCCAAGGGCGAGGCAGCGGCCGGCGGCAAGGCGGTGGAGATGACCTTCGTCACGCCGATGCTGGCGCATGCGCCGATGGAGCCGCTCAACGCTACCGTGCACGTGACACCGGGCAAGTGCGAGATCTGGACAGGCACTCAGGTGCCCACGCGCGCGCAGAAAGAGGCCGCGCGCATCTGTGGCATTCCGCTCGAGGCGGTGACGGTCAACAACCAGTACCTCGGCGGCGGTTTCGGCCGCCGCCTGGAAACCGACCAGGTCGAACAGGCGGTCGCCTTTGCGAAGCAGGTGTCGTATCCGCTGAAGGTGATCTGGAGCCGCGAGGAAGACATCCGTCATGATCGCGTGCGCCCGCTTTATTTCGATCGCATCTCGGCCACCCTGGGCGACGACGGCAAGCCCACTTCGTGGAAACACCGCATCACCAGCGGCACCGTCCTGGGGCGGTGGTTGCCCGCGGCCATGGGCAAGGACGGCATGGATAGCGATGCCATCGAATCGGCCGCTGACCTGCCTTACGACATGGACAACGTGCTGGTCGAGTGGGTACGCCATGAAATGCCTCCCGGCCTCGTCGTTGGTTGGTGGCGCGGCGTCGGACCCACGCACAACCTGTTCATCGTCGAGAGCTTCATCGATCATCTTGCGCAGACCGCCGGGAAGGATCCACTTGCCTACCGTCGGTCGCTGATGAAGGCGGGTTCGCGTCCCCTCGGTGTATTGAACCTTGCCGCGGAAAAGATCGGCTGGGGCAGCCAGCCATTGCCGGCGCGCGTCGGACGTGGCATCGCGGTGGCGTCGCCGTTCGGGAGTCATGTGTGCGCCATCGTCGAGGTCGAGGTGACGGCGCAGGGCGAGGTCCGCCTGCGCCGTGCGGTGGTCGCCGTGGACGTCGGCATCGCCATCAACCCCAGTTCCGTCCAGGCGCAGGTGCAGGGCGGGCTGCTATTTGGATTGAGCGCAGCGCTGTTCAACGGCATCACGCTCAAGGACGGCATGATCGAGCAGAGCAACTTCCACAACTACCGCTCGCTACGCATCAACGAGACGCCGGCTATCGAGGTGTTTACCGTGAACAGCAGCGAGTCACCTGGCGGCCTCGGTGAAGTCGGAACGGCCATCGCTGCGCCCGCGCTCGCCAATGCCATTTTTGCGGCGACCAGCGTGCGCCTGACCGAGCTTCCGGTGACACGTACGTCGCTGGCCGCATCGGCCGAGGCGCTCAAGCACGTCGCGGATAACGGCACTGGTAAGGGGGACGTCGCATGAAACGCTTCCTCGTTGTTGTCGTCCTCCTCCTGGTCATTGGCACCGTGGCGTATTTCGTTCTCAATCGCACGGATCCGGCTGCCGGTACATCGCCGCTCATCGTCGGCGCGCCGACGAACGCCGATCCGGTCGCGCGCGGCGAATACCTCGCTCGCGCCGCCGACTGCATCGCCTGTCATACCGTGCCGGAGACGGGTAAACCCTTCGCGGGGGGCCTGCCTTTCAAGCTACCGTTCGGCACCATCTACTCCTCCAACATCACCGCAGACGTCGAGACCGGTATCGGTGCATGGAGCGATGATGACTTCGTTCGCGCCGTGCGTGAGGGCGTGCGCAAGGACGGCAAGCACCTGTATCCGGCGTTCCCCTATACCGCTTACACCCAGCTCAGCCGGGCGGACGTGCTGGCGATCAAGGCGTATCTCTTCACCCTGCCGAAGGTGCGCCAGCCGGAACGGCCGAACGACCTGGGCTTCCCGTTCAACCAGCGCTGGGCGATGGGCTTCTGGAATGCGGCGTTCTTCCGCAGCCAGCGCTTCGAGAACGACCCCTCGCGCACGCCACAATGGAACGCGGGCGCGTATCTGGCCGGGCCGCTGGGTCACTGCGCCGAATGCCACACGCCACGCAATCTCGGCTTCGGGCTGAAACACAGCCAGGCACTGGCCGGCGCGGAGCTGCAGGGCTGGCGTGCCTGGAACATTACGTCCAACGAAACCCACGGCATCGGTAAGTGGAGCGATGAGGCACTGACCCAGTACCTGCGCACCGGCCACGCTGACGGCCATGCTTCGGCCATGGGTCCGATGGGTGAAGCCGTGGCGCATAGCCTGCAGTTCCTCAAGCCCGAAGACACGGCCGCGTTGGTGACCTGGCTACGTACCGTCCCGGCCCGCGAGGGCACGGATCCTGTCGTGGTCGATCCGGCCCCGAAAGCCGTGGTCGCGTCGAACGCCGCCGCGCCGGGAGGCGACGTGGACGGTGAGAACGCGGACGGCAAGCGCTTGTTCGAAGGTGCCTGCGCCAGCTGCCACCAGTGGAATGGCGTGGGACAGCAGACCCCGTATGCGGGCCTGGCGGGCACGCGCGGCGTGAATGATCCCAAGGGTGCCAACGTCACCCAGGCGATCCTGCACGGCGTGACCATGCGTATCGGCGACACCGATGTCTACATGCCGGCGTTCGGTCACGGCTACAGCGATCCTGAAGTGGCCGCCCTGGCGAACTTCGTGATCGGCCACTTTGGCGGCAAGCAGGGCGAAGTGACGGCGGCGGATGTGGCCAAGCGCCGGGATCTCTAGCGCTGGACCACTCAGTGCGCCGGGACGGGCGGCTTGCCCATGGCAGCCGTCTTCTCGGCGATTTTCGCCTTGATCGAAGGAATCGCGGCAAGCGCCGCGCGCTCGCCCTCGAGGATCGCGACGTTCTTCTGATCGAAGTCGGTCGGGCCGATCTGGCCGACCTTCGGCCTGATCACGATGTCGGCACGGCCGAGCTCCTGCTCGGCGAGCTTGCGACCCATGATGGTGATCGACTGGCCGACGATGCCGACCATGCCGGCCGGGTTGCTTCCGTCCGGACGTGCGGAGATATCCACGGCGATGACGATGTCGGCACCGAGCTGGCGCGCGGCATCCACAGGGACCGGACTGACCACGCCGCCGTCGACGAAATGCTTGCCGTTGATTTCCACCGGTTCGAACACACCGGGGATGCTGCTCGAGGCGCGCACGGCCTGGCCGGCGTTGCCACGGACGAAAATGGCCCGCTCACCGGTCTCGAGTTCGGTAGCCACCGCCGCGAACGGCGTGTGGAGCTTTTCAATCGGCGTGTTCTTCAGCAGGTCGTTGACGTAGTCCTGCAGCTTCTGCCCCTGAACCATGCCGCCCGAGAAGAAGCGGACATCGCGGATCTTGCCTTCATCCAGCGAGAAGGCGGTTTCCTGCAGCTGGAACGCATCCATGCCGCTGGCGTAAAGGACGCCGACCACGCTGCCGGCGCTGGTTCCCGACACCACATCCACGTGGATGCCGCTGGCTTCCAGCATCTTGATGACGCCGATATGGGCGAAGCCCTTGGCCGCACCGCCGCCGAGTGCCAGGCCGATCCGCGGCTTGGCCGCCAGCACAGGCACGGCATTGTCCAGTCGGGCATCCGGTTTCGTGCCGCCGAAGCAACCGGAAAGCAGGGCGGTGAAAACCAGCGGAAGCCAGGTGCGGGTGCGGGTGCGAAGCATCATGGAAGCGAACCGAGAGGGGGCTGGCGGATCATCGGGCAGCGGGGCGGCGCACGAATGACGGCTAAGTGGCGGAAGCAGGGCGGCGAGGTGCCGCCCTGACGTTGGTTCAGTCGCGGGTGTCGTCGGCTTCGACGTGGTACCGGGTGGCGATCTCGATCTCGTGCTTCGAACCCAGGAACACCGGCACGCGCTGGTGCAGGGCGCTCGGCTGCAGGCTCATGATCGGCTCGCGGCCTGTGGTGGCGGCGCCACCGGCCTGCTCCACGATGAAGGCCATGGGGTTCGCCTCGTACATGAGGCGCAGCTTCCCGGTGCCACCCTTGGCCGTGATCTTGGCGTCCAGCGGGTAAATGAAGACGCCGCCGCGGGTGATGATGCGATGCACGTCGGCCACCATCGAAGCCACCCAGCGCATGTTGAAGTCACGCCTGCGCGGGCCGGACTCACCGGCAAGCAGCTCGCCGATGTAACGCTGCATCGGGGCTTCCCAATGGCGCTGGTTCGACATGTTGATGRCGAACTCGGCTGTCTCTTCGGGAATGGTGATGCCACGGCGCGTCAGCACGAAGCTGCCGTGCTCGCGATCAAGGGTGAACTCGTGCACCCCATGGCCGAACGTGAGCACCAGCACGGTGCTCGGGCCGTAGACCACATAGCCCGCGGCGGCCTGGTCGGTGCCCGGCTGGAGGAAATCCTGCGTTTTCGGTTCGGTGACGCCGTCCGGGCAGCGCAACACCGAGAAGATCGTACCGACCGACACGTTAACGTCGATGTTCGACGAGCCGTCGAGCGGATCGAACAGGAGCAGGTAGTTTCCCTTGGGATAGGCGTCGGGGATCGGCTGCGGATCTTCCATCTCTTCGGAGGCGCAGGCGGCGAGGTGACCACCCCAGGCGTTGGCCTCGAGCAGGATCTCGTTGGAGATGACGTCCAGCTTCTTCTGCGCCTCGCCCTGCACGTTGTCCGAGCCGGCATTGCCGAGCACGCCGCCCAGGGCGCCCTTGCCGGTAGCCACGGAGATGCGCTTGCAGGCGCGGGCCACCACCTCGATGAGCAGGCTGAGCTGGGCGTTGATATGCCCCTCGCGCTTCTCTTCGATCAGGAACTGGATCAATGAAATCGGTTTCGTCATCGGGACGGACTCAAGCGCTAAACCACGCATTGTCCGGATGCGGGGTGAACGGCGCCAGAGGGCTGCTGACAGAACGCTGTCAGTAGCCCTCCCGCAGACTGTCCTTCCAGTCGAAGCAACGGAGAGGGAAGTCGCATGAATCGCTTTCTCGATCGTCTCGCCGTGCTCTACGCGCCGCTCGGGCGCCGGGGGCTGCTGATGGACGGGCAGTACCGGTTCGCTCCCGACGCGGCGCGTCCGCCGGTATCGCGGACAGGGGCCGTGCCTGCCAGGCCGGCATCGAAGACATCCACGAAGACCACAAGGGAATTGCACGCATGAATGCCAGTCGGATCAAGTTTCACCACGCGCCGAACAGCCGTTCCGGGAGCACGCTGATGCTGCTCGAAGAGCTTGGTGCGCAGTACGACATCCATGTGATGAACCTGGTCGAGGGCGAGCAGCGCCAGCCGGCTTACCTGAAGGTCAATCCGATGGGCAAGGTGCCGGCCATCGAGCACCTGGGCGGCCTTGTCACCGAACGGCCGGCGATCTTCACCTACCTCGCCGACCTGTTCCCGGAAGCCGGCCTCGCGCCCGGCCTCGGCGATCCGCTGCGCGGACCCTACCTTCGCTGGCTGTCGTTCTATGGTTCGTGCTTCGAGCCGGCGGTGATGGATCGCTTCATGAAGCATGAGCCCGCGCCTACGTCGACCTGTCCGTACGGCGACTTCGACACCGTCATGGACATGATCGAAGCACAGCTGGCGGCCGGTCCGTGGATGTTCGGGGACCGCTTCACCGCCGCGGATATCCTCTGGGCCAGTGCCCTGGACTGGACCATGCGCTTCGGTATCGTGCCGCGTCGCACGGTGTTCGAGGACTATGTGGCCCGCCTGATGGCCCGCCCGGCCATCTGCCGTGCCGCCGGGCAGGATGCCGCGCTGGCTCGCGCGCAGACGCTCGCCGTCGCGTGAGGGGTTGGATATGCGTAGCCATGACATTCGTCGCTTCCCGCGCCCCGCGCGGGAGGCGATGATTCGGACATGCGCCGCGCCGACCGCCTGTTCCTCATCATCAACGCCCTGCGCGGGCGGCGTACGGCGCTGCCCGCGCGGCAGCTGGCCAGCACACTCGAAGTCTCCCTGCGCACCGTCTATCGCGATGTCGCCGACCTCCAGCTCTCCGGCGTACCGATCGAAGGCGAGGCCGGCGTCGGGTACGTCCTGCGCAAGGGCTCGGACATTCCACCGCTGATGTTCTCCGCCGACGAACTCGAAGCCCTGGTCGCCGGAACGCGGTTTGTCCGCGCGTTCGCTGGCGAGCGGCTGGCGCGCGAGGCGCAGTCGGCACTGATCAAGATCGAGGCGGTACTGCCGCCCGACCTGCGCGAGCGTTCGGCGCAATCGAAGATCTTCGCGCCGATCTGGCGCGATCCGTTCCAGAACCAGGTTGCCGTGATGCTCGATCGCCTGCACGCGGCCATCGTCGGGCACTGCGTGCTCTGCCTGGACTACCGCGACGCGGAAGGGCGCACCTCCACGCGGGAGGTCGAGCCGCTGTGCCTGTCGTTCTGGGGTGGCGCCTGGACCCTGGGCACGTGGTGTCGCCATCGCCAGGCGTTCCGCAACTTCCGGCCGGACCGCATCGTGGATTGCCGGAACGAAGGCGAGACGTTTGCCGATGCGCCCGGGCGTGACCTGCAGGCTTATCTGGACACGATGCGAGGGCATTACGCGGGACTGGAATGATCCGGGAATGCGATGATCGGGGTTTCCCCGCCAACGGTCTCCTGCATGTCCCCCTGGATCCGCGCCATTGCCTTCGCTGGTGTTTTCGCCGCTACCGCCCACGCCGCCGCGCCGCCCGCGTCGCCGGACGAGGCCTTCAAGGGCATCTATTCGAAGGAATGGACCTGGCGTAACGGACAGGCAGGCATCCTCACCTCCGGCGAGGCCCAGCCCGGTGACGGACGACTGGATACGGTGGATGCCGCCAGCCAGGCCAGGCGACTGGCCTACTGGGACGACGTACTGGCACAACTGGACCGCATCGACCCACACAGCCTGAGCGGCACGGTTCGTGTCGACTACGCCGTGTACCGCGAGCAGATCTTCAACCTCGCGGCCGCGCAGCGTTTCGCGCAGTGGCAGATGCCGTTCAACAGCGACTCGGCCTTTTGGTCCGACGTGGGCTATGTGCTGCACGGCGACGACCTGCGCACGCGCGAGGACTACCAGCACTACATCGAGCGCGTGCGGCAGATTCCGGCCTACATGGATCAGGAAATCGCCAACATGCGCCTGGGGCTGGCGCGCGGCTTTACCGTTCCTCGCGAGGTGCTCAACGGGCGCGACGTGTCGATCGCCGCCGTGGCCGAACTGAAGAACCCGGAAGACAGCGCGCTCTACAAGCCGTTCAAGACGCTGCCGAAGTCCATGCCGGCCAAGGACGCCGAGGCGCTCCGCACCGACGCACGCAAGGCGATCGCACAGGGTGTCATCCCCGCATACGGCAAATTGCTGACCTTCTTTCGCACCGAGTACGTACCTAAGGCCCGGCCCACGCTGGCCGCCGAATCGCTCCCGGATGGCAAAGCCTACTATCGGCAGCAGATCCGCGAGTACACCACGCTGGAACTGACACCCGACCAGATCCATGCGATCGGCCTGCGCGAGGTGGCGAAAATCCACGAAGCCATGCTGGAGACCATGAAGGACACCGGCTTCAAGGGTGACTTCCCCGCCTTCCTGCAGTTCCTGCGTACGGATCCCCAGTTCTACGCGAAGACGCCCGACGAGCTGCTCATGCGTACGGCATGGGTGGCCAAGCAGGTGGACGGCAAGCTGGGCAAGTATTTCGGCCTGTTGCCGCGCCAGCGTTTTGCGATCGAGCCGGTGCCGGCGGATATTGCGCCGTACTACACCTCCGGCCGCGGCGGCGCGGACGTCTATCTGGTCAATACCTACGACCTGCCGTCGCGTCCGCTGTTCAACATGCCCGCGCTGACCCTGCATGAGTCCATGCCGGGCCATGCCTTGCAGTTGGGGCTTTCCGCGGAACAGGACGGCTTGCCGCCCTTCCGTCGCGACGGCTACATCTCCGCCTACGGCGAGGGCTGGGCGCTGTATTCGGAGTATCTGGGCGAGGAGATGGGCATCTACCACACGCCCTACGAACACTTCGGCTTTCTCACCTACCAGATGTGGCGCGCCTGCCGTCTCGTGGTCGACACCGGCATCCATCATCTGGGCTGGACCCGCCAGCAGGCGATCGATTACCTCACCCAGAACACCGCCCTGAGTCAGCGCGAGATCGCCAACGAGGTGGATCGGTACATCAGCTGGCCCGGCCAGGCGTTGTCCTATGAGCTGGGCTACCTGAAGATCCGCGAGCTGCGCGAGCGTGCCGAAGCCCAGCTGGGCGAGAAATTCGACCTGCGCGCCTTCCACGACACCGTGCTGGCCCTGGGCTCGGTTCCCCTCCCCGTCCTCGAGCAGCACGTAGACGCCTGGATCGCCTCCAAGAAATAAGGTTCATCGCGGATTACCGGGGCCCGGGCGCTCGGCTTTCGGGCCGGGCATCTTTCGCACCTCGCCCACGGCTCGCCTTCGGCTTCGCGGGCTCGGCTTCGCCGTCGCTCTCTACACTTGGGCGTCTCGCGGGGAGACCTTGGTGCCCACCCTCGCTGCTCAGACACGTCCTCCGCGTTCGACAAGGAAAGGCCGCTCACGCGGCCCATGTATCTATATGGCCTACGGCCGCTCCACTTGTGCGGAACTCGCCTCGAGGGTGGGCACCAAGGTCTCTCACGACGATACGGTCAGCTGGACGGAGTGCCGTCGAGCGTGGGTGTTGCCGCCGAAGCCGACCGTTACGGGGGACGTGCAGACACGTCATTTCCGGCGCGGCGAGCGTTTTCCTCGCCACTGCGCTGCCTCGCGGACGATCTCGGCGCGCTGGGGTCGACCGTTTGGCGAAGGCTCTGCGCCTCACCCCTCACGCAAGCGGCGGCGCGAGCCGCTAAAAACACGCACTCGCAAAGCGAGTGAACCGACCCCTTCAGCCTCCCCGGCATCCCGCGATGAACCAAAAATAAGGAATACCGTGACGTAGGTCTACATGTGGGCTATATTGCAGAATAACTCCACAGGTAGAGCAACGATGCACTCAGTCATCCATGCCGAACCCAATCCCACCGGCGATCTCGGTGGCCCCGCCTTGCGGGCCTTCTTCGCCCTGGCCGAACGCTGGAAACTTCGGGTCACCGAGCAACGCACGCTGCTTGGTGACCCGCCCGAATCCACGTACTTCAAGTGGAAGAAGCAGCAGGATGGTGCCCCGTCCCGCGACGTGATCGAGCGCATCAGCTATCTGCTGGGCATCTGGAAGGACCTCCAGATCCTCTTTCCCGATCCTGCCCAGGCAGATGCCTGGCTGCGCAAGCCCAACGACGCCGCGCTCTTCGGCGGTCAACCCGCGTTGGAACGCATGCTGTCGGGCAATGTCGCCGATCTCTATGTCGTGCGTCAGTACCTGGACGCGCAGCGCGGCTGGAACGGATGAGCGCCTCGCAAACGCCTCCGCTCCGGCGCATTCGCTGGACCCATGCCTACCGCATCGTTCCCAGCCGGTTCCCGCCCGTCGGTCTGTTCGACAGGATTGCCGAGCCCAGGGACATCGACGCGGTCATGGCGATCGAATCGCTGACCAACCCACGCCTGCGCGACGAAATCGGCGCGTTGCGCCTGGTGCCGCCGGATCGGCGCGTCTCCGGCCCGGGCACGACGCCGATCATGGCCGCCTTTGCGCACATTCCACCYGAGGGCAGTCGGTTCTCCGACGGGCACTGGGGCGTGTTCTACGCCGCGCACAGCGTGGCCACGGCCATCGAGGAGACGGTATTCCATCGCGAAGCCTTCCTCGCCGCCACGCACGAGCCGCCCACCGACGTGCAGGTGCGCTGTTACAAAACGGCCATCGCGGGCAAGCTGCACGACATTCGCGGCGGCTGGCCGGCCGAGCACGATCCCGACTCCTATGTGGCGAGCGTGAAGCTGGCCCGCGCCCTGCGGGACGACGGCTCCAACGGCATCGTCTACGACAGTGCGCGCCATGAAGGGGGCGAGTGCATCGCGGTGTTCTACCCCGATCTCGTGGCGCCGTGCGTGCAGGCGGAACATCTCATTTATCGCTGGAACGGTACGCGTGTCGAAGCGGTATTGAAGGTCACACCGATAGAGCGCCAGGGTTTACCGCGCAGACCGTAAGCGGTTACGGTGTTTCGGATGAAATGTCTGACGCTTGTTCTCACCCTTTTCGTTATTTCCTTCGGCGCCGTGGCGAAAGATTCCGACCACGCGAAGTGGAACGCGGACATCGAGGCCTTCGAGGCCTCGGATAAGGCCAGCCCGCCGCCCGCCAACGCCGTGCTCTTCATCGGCAGTTCGTCGATTCGCTTCTGGAAGACGCTGGCTACGGATTTTCCGCGCTACCGCGTGATCAACCRTGGCTTCGGCGGCTCCGACCTGGACGATGCCACGGCGTTCGCCGACCGCATCGTGACGCCGTACCACCCCGTGGCGCTGGTGATGTATGCCGGTGATAACGATCTCCAGGGCGGCGACTCGCCGGAGCAGGTCCGCGACGACTTCGCCGCCTTCGTCGGCAAGGTGCGTGAGACGCAACCCGATCTGCCTGTCGCCTTCATCGCGATCAAACCCAGTGTCGCGCGCGTCGCCTTGCTGCCGAACATCCTTCAGGCGGACATGCTGATTCGGCAGTGGGCGATGACTCAGAAGGACGTGGCCTTCCTCGACGTGGTGCCGGCGATGCTCGACGCGAAGGGTCAGCCGATGTCGGATCTGTTCATCGACGATGGGTTACATATGAACGCGAAGGGCTATGCACTGTGGGTTGCACGGGTGAAGCCGTGGCTCGCAGAACACGCGATGGCCGCTGAAGATAAACGTAGGCAAAACGCGCCTACCCCGTAATGCGGGAACTTCACGCGATCGCCCTTATCTAAGTCTGTGATCGCCGAGAGGCGACCTGTTGTCAGACGACCGGCTTCCATTGGTCCCTCTGTCCCGGGTCCCGCTATTTCCCCTGATAGCCTGGACCCGACACCGACCCCGGCAGCTCCTCCCCTGGCTGCCGGGGTTTTATTTTTTGCGGGAGCCGCTTCAGCGGCAATAGGTAAATGTGGGAGCCGCTTCAGCGGCGAAAAACCCACGAAGCGATGTAGCCGCGCCCCCATCGCCGCCGCCCCACAAAGAAACGGGCGGGCAAGTCATAGACCCACCCGCCCATCAGGGAAATCTTCGAAACTGGATCAGAACGTGCGGCTACGGCTCGCGTAGGGCCGGATCGACGTGTCGAAAGCCCGCCAGCGACCGTCATTTCCTTCGATGTTCAGGACGATGTCGGACAACGCGTTGGCCTGCTCAATCCGCCGCGCCTCGCTCACCGCGCATTCCAGGGCGTCGTCCCGCGAGCAAAACTCGCCGTATTCCGTTTCGTTCTTCTGCAATAGCCAGAGACCCGGACCCACGGACTCGAACGGAATATCGAAGACGACCACGATGGACACACCCTGTTCAGCGGAAAGTAAGTCCATCGTAGACGCCGGTTCGTTAGGCGCCCGTTGAGATTCAGTTGTCGGCGCCTGAAGCGAAGCCCTCACGGGTGCCCCGATGGAAGACTTGATCCGTCGAAAGGACATCACTCGCCGCCACGGACGTGCTCTGGCCGAGCTTCTCGTAGATCGGCGTGAAGTCCGGACGGGTCGCATCGAACAGTTGCGCGAAATCGTCGATGACGAAGTACGTCTGCTGGAACGTATCGATCCTGTAGCGAGTGTTCATCACACGCTCCAGGTCGAAGCCGATGCGGTTCGGCGCCGTGGAGTCGATCGAGTAGATGGACTCGCCCTTGGAGCTGACGATGCCCGCGCCGTAGATGCGCAGGCCCTTCTCCGTACGGATCAGGCCGAATTCCACGGTGTACCAGTAGAGGCGCGTAAGGTTCATCAGCGCTTCGGGTCCGATCGCGTGCGCCTTCATGCCGCCCTTGCCGTAAGCCTGCATGTAATCGGCGAACACAGGGTTGAGGAGCAGTGGCACGTGACCGAACAAGTCGTGGAACAGGTCCGGTTCGGACAGGTAATCGAGCTGATCCGGCTTACGAATCCACCAGCTGACCGGAAAACGCCGGTTGGCCAGGTGGTCGAAGAAGACTTCGTCCGGCAACAGTCCTTCCACGGCCACCACTTCCCAGCCGGTGGCCTCACCCAGCACCTTGTTCAGGTCGGAAAAGCGCGGAATGCCGCCATCGCCCAGGCCGAAACGCTCCACGCCGTCGAGAAACTCCTGGCAGGCGTAGGCCGGCAAAAGCTCGCGCTGGCGCTTGTACAAGGTGTCCCAGACCTGGTGGTCCGTTGTCGAATAGCTATCCCACGGCTGTTCCACGGTGCCGGTCGCGTAAACGGGCACATAGCCTCGATCGGTCTGCTGGTGTTCGACGCGACGGGGGGTGTCCATGGCGGGCCTCCTTGGGGCTGCTGCGGGGCTGATGAGTGACCAGCTTAGCGAGGAAGGGCCGCAATAGGCTTGTGTTGTTGCGCAGCAACGGCCTGATGGTGCAACAATGTGTCTTAAATAGATCAGGTAGCGACAGAATCATGCAAACGGGATTTGACCGCACAGACCGGCGCATTCTCGCCATCCTCCAGTCCAACGGTCGGATGACCAACGCCGAGCTGGCTACCGAAGTGAATCTCTCCCCTTCGGCGTGCCTGCGCCGGGTGCAAAAGCTCGAGGCTGACGGCGTGATCGCCGGCTACGGGGCCCACCTGGAACCGCGCGCGCTGGGGCTCGGGCTCCAGGCCTTCGTCCGCGTGCAGCTCTCCCGGCACGAGGCCGAGGCGATCGACCGGTTCACCGAGCAGGTGGCGCAGTGGGACGAGGTGGTGTCCTGCTACGCGCTGACGGGCGACATGGACTATCTGCTCCAGGTCTACGTCGCGGACCTGGAGGGATTCTCTCGTTTTCTGCTCGATCGCCTGCTCAATGCGGCGGGCGTTGCCGACGTGAATACGAGCTTCGTCCTGCGGACCGTCAAGGCTTCAACGGCCTTACCGCTCGGTAACGTGCCCGGTTAGCACGTCGCAAGCCCGCGTGTCTTAAGAACAAAGACAACTTCCTCTAGCGGCACGGCTCGGCCATCGTTAATCTTGTGTTCTTGATGGAAGCCACCTCCGCCAATCTGAACTCCCGCGACCGCATGCGTCCGCTTCGCTATCTATGGCGAATTCCGCTGGTGCTGCTGCACATCGTGGTCGCCATTCTGATCTGCGCCTTCATCCTGACCTGGGCCAGCGGCGTGATGAAGAACGGCCGCGAGCCGTTCGCCCACCGCGCCATCCGCCTGTGGTCGGTCCTGCTGCTCCGCATATTCGGCTTCCGCAGCCGACGTTTCGGCACGCCGCTTCCGGATCCGGTCCTCTTCGTCGCCAATCACACCTCCTGGCTGGACATCACGGTGGTGCATTCGCAGCGTGCCGCCTGTTTCGTCGCCAAGGCGGAGATCGCAGGCTGGCCACTCGTGGGCTGGATGGCCGCGCGCGGCGGCACGATTTTTCATCGCCGCGGCAGCAACCATTCGCTGGCCTCGGTCATGGCCGTGATGGTCGAGCGCCTCCACGCGGGCCGATCGGTCGCGGTGTTCCCCGAGGGCGGCACCGGGCACAACGGCGTCCTGCGTGTGTTCCACGCGCGGATCTTCCAGGCGGCGCTCGACGCCGACGTGCCGGTCCAGCCGGTCGCGTTGCGCTTTGCGCGCCAGGGCCGCCGGGTGATCGATGCGGGATTTCGCGAAAACGAGACCTTCATGGGCAACGTCATCCGCCTGTTGGGCGAAGCCCCGCTCGACGTCGAAGTGCACTTCCTCGAGCCGGTGCCGGTATCGGCCGATGGCCGCCGGCGCATGGCCGAGGCATCGCGCGAACGTATCGCGCTGGCCCTGGACACCGACACGCCCGCATGAGTCTGCCCAAAGGCTCAGACTTCCTGCCGCCGTGGCCGCTGCGCAGCGGGCACATCCAGACCATGCTTTCTTCCAGCGGCGTTCGTCGCCGGCTGTTGCCTAAACGGGCACAGCAGGTGCAGGTGGGCGCGCGCGAAGTGCTGGTCGACGTGGGGCAGGGCGATCGCCTGAGTGGCCGCTATACGGCGCAGACCACCGGCCGCGAGTCACGCGGTCTGGCCATTCTGTTCCACGGCTGGGAAGGCAGTGTCGACTCAACCTACGTGCTGCAGACGGGCAGCCGCCTGCTCGAAGACGGCTGGGACGTCTTTCGCCTGAATTTCCGCGACCATGGCGATAGCCACGGCCTGAACGAGGCGCTATTCCATTCCTGCCGGATCGACGAGGTGGTTGCCGCCCTTGGTGAGATCGCCCGGATGTTCCCGGCAAAGACCATCGGTGTGGCGGGTTTCTCGCTCGGCGGCAACTTCGCGTTGCGTGCCGCCATGCTGGCGCCCGCGCAAGGCGTGCCGCTGGATTACGTGCTCGCGGTATGCCCTATCGTCGATCCTGCGGAAGGCCTGTTTTCGCTCGAGAAGGAAGCGCCGTGGATTTACCACGCCTACTTCATGCAGAAGTGGCGCCGCTCCCTTCGCCTGAAGCAAGAGGCCTTTCCGCAGCAGACCTACTTCGAGCTCAACGAACTCAAGCAGAACATGCGCGAGCTGACGGCCTCCCTGGTGCTTCGCCACACGGATTTCGGTTCGCTCGAGGCCTACCTCGATGGCTACTCGATCGCCGGCGACCGGCTGATGAACATGCATGTTCCGGCCACCATCCTGACCTCGAGCGACGATCCGGTCATTCCGATCGGCGCGTTCCATGCCCTGCGCCTGCCGCCGAATATCGAGCTCGATATCGCCAGCTACGGCGGCCATTGCGGCTTCATCCGCGATTTCGGCATGACCAGTTTCACCGACGATTACATAGCGGCCCGTTTCGACGCGATCGCCCGCTGACCTGGTCTTCGCAGCCGCGGAGCAAGACTGGGCAACCTTTCTTAGAATCCGAGGACATCCCTATGCGCCTGAAGAGCGACAGCATCGAAAACGGAAAGCCGATTCCGGCCACGTACGCCTTCATGGAGATCGGCGAGCCGATCAAGCCGGCGGGCAACGTGACGCCGCACCTGGCCTGGACCGAGGTGCCGGCGACCGCGAAGTCGTTCGCCATCGCCGTGATCGATACGGACGTGCCGTCGAAGCCGGATGATGTGAACGTGGAAGGTCGCGAGGTTCCCCGGCACCTGCCGCGCGTGGAATTCGTGCACTGGCTGATGGCCAACATCCCGCTGGAGTGCCGCGAGCTGGGCGAGGGCGCTTGTGGCGAAGGCGTCGTGGCGCGTGGAAAGAAAGATCCGGTCGGGCCGCCGGGTTCGGTCCAGGGGCTTAACGATTACACGGGCTGGTTCAAGGGCGATCGGGATATGGAAGGTCACTACCACGGGTACGACGGCCCCTGTCCGCCGTGGAACGACTCGATCCCGCACCACTACCACTTCCACGTCTACGCGCTGGATGTAGACACCGTGCTGCTCGAAAACGGCTACTCGCTTGCCGAGTTGCGCGATGTCATCAAGGGACATGTGGTGGACGAGGCGGTGATCACCGGTACCTATTCGCTCAATCCGAAAGTGAAAGCGTGACGACGAAGTGAAGCGCAAGGCTGAACGACTTTTGAGTGAGGTGGCGGGGCTTCACGCGGTATGCGCGGCGGCCGGGACTAAATGGGCTCGCGCCATCCCACCCACTGGAGTACCCCGACCATGCTGCACTACGCCCTCGTCTTCCTCGTCATTGCAATCATCGCGGCGGTATTCGGCTTCGGCGGCATAGCGGGCACGGCCGCAGGTATTGCGAAGATCCTTTTCATCATCTTCCTTATCCTGGCCATCATCTCGTTCTTCCGCGGCCGCAGCGTGTAGCTGCCGTGGGCTGGCGAGGCGTCCTTGTCGCAGCGAGGGGTTCTGCTGCGACAGTCGAGGGCGCCAGGAGCCCGCTCTTTGCGTGGTCCGCCGATCGGGTCGCGAACGGATTGCACCCCGTCGGGCACCGCGGCAATGATGACCTTTACCTCACCCTTCCTGCTTTACCGTGTCCTATCCCGCTTCCGGAGAACTTCGTCATGAACAAACCCGCCGACCATGTCGCCAACGTCGCGACCGCCGCCGCGAACACCGTTTCGGCCGCCGAGCGCATCGACGCCAGTGCCGAGCGAGTGAAGCAGGCCACGTCCGACACCATCGACCGTACGAAGGACGCCGTGGACCGCGCTGCCGACAAGGTTGAGTCGTCGCTGCACAACGCCACCGACAAGGCCGCTTACGGCGCCACTCGCGCTGCCGAGAAGGCCGAAGAGGCAAAGCTCCGCGGCAAGGAAGTGTATGGCGAGGCCGTGGATACGGCGAACGACTGGCTGGACACGGCGCGCGACTACGTTCGCGAGAAGCCGGTACAGTCCATTGCGCTGGCGATCGCTGCCGGCTGGTTGGCTGGTCGCATCCTGCGTAGCTGATCCACTTCTCCCCGGGGGCAAGACGCATGTTGGAAGACGGTCCCTCGGGGCAGAGTGACGTGGAAGAGCCGGTGCCGGGCGCGCAAGCGCCCAAGGGCGCCGGTGTAAAGATTCCCGCCTGGTTCGACGACGTGCGCAGGCTCGGCGTGGGCCTGAAGAGCCTGTTCGGTGCACAGCTTCGGCTGATCCTCGCCGAACTGAGCCTGGCCCGAAGCGGCATCACGATGATGCTGTTCATGGGGCTGGCGGCTATCGTCTTCGCCGTGGCGCTTGGATTGACGCTGCTTGCCCTGGCGGGCTGGGGGCTGGCGCAGTGGTTCGGCTCCTGGGCCTGGGCGCTCGCTGCGCTCGCCGGTCTGCAGCTGATTCTGCTCGTACTGGCGATTCTGGTCTTCCGTCGGGGCATGCACTGGCTTACCCTTCCGGCCTCTCGCGCCGAACTGGCAACACTTGCCCGGGAAGCGGCGAAGCAGGGTAAGGCCGAAGGCGAGCTCAAGGTTAAGGACTGAACGATGGGCATCTTCAACAATATGGCGAGGGTCACAAAGGCTCGGGCCGAAGTAGCCATCGCACGGGAAAAGACCGTCGAACCGGCCGCGGCGCTTATCGCCCGTGGCTACGAATACCCTCTTACTGTCCTGGGTCTTGCTGCCGGCTCCGGCGTGCTGCTGAGCAGCATCAAGGTCAATCCGCTCGCCATTCCCGGCGTGAGCGGGCTCGTTGCCGGCGGCACCGCCGACATCATTGGCAAAGTGATCTCCATGGCGGCAGGCAGCTTCCTGGGTGACTTCGCCGGCAACGCAGCCGACGCCGCGGCCGACGCTGCCGACGGCACGGCGTGAGCGACTTTCCCAGCCCTTTGCCTGCACCGGTTCCGTCCCCGGCGCCGCCAGGCGTCGCCGTGTCCTCGCTTGCCGTCGCACGGGCGCGCCGGAAACCCGGTAGCAGTCGCAGCACACGACGTATCTCGCGGCACCTGGTCGCTATTCGCATCTCACTGACCGCCATGATCCTGCTGGCCACCGTCTACACGGTGGCGATCGGCAAATCGTTGCTCGTTCCCCTCGTGCTTGCCGCTTTCATCGGGCTGGCACTGAACCCGATCGTCGTGGCCGCGGCGCGCATTCGACTGCCGCGCTGGTTTGCGGCGGTCACCGTCATGCTGCTACTTGGCCTCGGACTGGTCTCCGCCGTCGCAACGCTGTCGACGCCCGCACTGAACTGGTTCCATGAAGCGCCGGCTGCCATGCGCACCTTCGCGCCGAAGATCAAACCGATGACGCAGCAGATCGAAGCGGCGAGTCGGGCCACGCAGACACTGGTCGGCGGCACGGTTGCGCGCAACGCACCGCAGGCCAGCAACGATTTCGCCTTCACCGCCTGGGACATCGTTGCTGGCGCGCCGAAAGTGCTGGCCAGCGTGCTCACCGTGGCGCTACTGGTGTTCTTCTTCCTCGTCTACGGCGACGAAATCCTGCGGCGAGCGGTGGAGATATCACCAACCTTCGCCTACAAGCGACACACGGTAAGCATCGTGCGCAGCATCCAGACCGAGGTATCGAGTTATCTGCTGCTTACGGCGGCCATCAATGTGACGCTCGGGCTGGTGACGGCTGGCATGCTTTACCTCTACGGTGTGCCCGACCCCCTGCTTTGGGGCTCCGTCGCTGCTATCGCCAACTTCATCCCCTACGTCGGCGCCATCACGACGACGACAATCCTGTCGATCGTCGGCGTGCTGCACTTCCAGGAACTCGGCCCGGCGTTATTGCCTGCGGCCACCTTCGCCGGCATCACGGCGATCGAAGGTAACCTGCTGACGCCGATGCTTCAGGGTCGCCGTTCACGGCTGAGCCCCGTCGCCATCCTGCTATGGCTGCTGGTCTGGGGCTGGATCTGGGGCATTCCCGGGGCCTTGCTCGCCGTACCGATGTTGACCTGCGTGAAGCTCATCACCGCCAAGCTGCGTGGATGGGAGTGGTTTGCGCACATCATCTCGCGCTGAGACGGCTAAAGCATCTCAGGTGCTTTCGCGTACCTGCATCTCGAATGAAACATCCACACGACGTTTGGTCGGTGTGCGACCGGAAATACGCTCGATCAGTTGCTGCGCTGCGATACGGCCGATCTCATGGCGAGGCGACATGATGGTAGTCAGCGCTGGCGTCACCAGGCTGGCGAAGGGCAGGCCGTTGAAGCCGGCGATGGCGATCCGTTTGGGAACCGCGATACCTTCGCGCTGCGCGCGAAGGATGGCGCCGACGGCGAGGTCGTCGTTGGCGAAGAAAATCGCGTCGACCTTCGGCTTCATGCTCAGCACTTCCATCAGCGCATCGCCACCGCGCGCGGGATTGCTTGGCTCTTCATACGACAGCGCTTCGCGCCGGGCCAGTCCGTGTTTCGCCAACACGCGATCCATGCCTTTGTATCGCTGCGCGGCGCGATAGTCCGCATCGAGACGGCAGCCGACGAAGACGATCTGCCGGTAGCCACGCGCGACGAGATGTTCGGCCATCGCCTCACCCGCCTTGTAGTGCGACAAGCCCACGTTCATGTCGATCGGCTGCGCGCCGAACTCCATCGTTTCAACGACAGGCTTGCCCCAGCGCTTGAGCAGATGGCGCGTGCGGTCGAGGTGGCGCATGCCGGCAATGATCATGCCGGGCGGTGACCAGCCCAGGAAGGTGGAAACCGCGGTGTACTCGCGTTCGAGGTCGTACTCGGTATTACCCAGCATCAGTTGATACCCGGCAGCTTGTGCCACTTCCTGGATGCCCGCGACGATCTCGACGAAAACGGTGTTCGACAGCGACGGTACGATCACGGGAATGACGTTGGAACCCGCCGAAGCCAGCGCACCGGCCACATGGTTCTGGACATAGCCCAGTGCGTCGATCGCCGCATCGATGCGCGCGCGCAAGGCATCGGAGACCGTCTCGGGCTTGTTCAAGGCGCGCGACACCGTCATCGGCGAGACGCCCGCGTGCTCGGCCACGTCTTTCAGTGTCGCCGTGCGTTCGGCGGGGACTTTGGCGGGACTCATGGGTTGACCGACTCCTTCGATGTTCGCGCTAACACCCTGATTGAAGGGGGATGATGATGCAAACGACGACGGCCCACCAGCCATCGCTGGCGGTGCCTTGTTGTGCACCGCATCATTAAAACCTTTTACATCAATGCCCTGAAATGATTGCGCTACCATTCCTACGGGCCTATAGTCCGGCCACACGTGGTACCCGCATTCAAACGCGTTGGTCGGAGGTGTTGTGATTCAGTTGTCCCGCGAACCCGTCGCGCAGGCCCTCCTCGGTGCACGCGGCATCGCAAAGCGCTTCGGCCCCGTTGAAGTCCTGCGCGGCATCGACCTGGAGCTTCGCCCCGGACGCATCCTGACTCTCATGGGTGAGAACGGCGCCGGGAAGTCCACGATGTTCCGCATCCTTGCCGGCCAGCTGCAGCCCAGCGCCGGCGAACTCACCCTCAATGGTGAATCCCTGCGGTTGGCGTCGCCTCACGCTGCTCACGCGCACGGCATTCATCTCGTGCCGCAGGAGCCGCTTTTGCTTCCTGAGTTGACCGTCGCGGAGACGATGTTCCTCGGTCGGCTACCAATGACCGGCGCGATCTTCCGTCACGTCGACTGGAAGGACGTGCGCCGGCGTGCACAGGCCGTGCTGCGGATGCTCGACCTGGATATCGACATCGACCGCTGCGCAAAGACGCTGAGCATCGCGCAGCTTCAGCTGGTGGAGTGCGCCAAGGCGCTGTTGCACGACTGTCGCATCATCCTTTTCGACGAACCGACCTCACCGCTCACCTCGCATGAGGTGGACAACCTGTTCGTCATCATGCGCCGCCTCGCGGCCGACGGCTGCACGTTGAGCTTTATCAGTCATCGCACCGAGGAAGTGCTCGAGATCAGCGATGACATCGCCGTCCTGCGCGACGGGCGACTGGTCGACAGCGCGGAGCGCGGCAGCTTCGATCGGGCCCGCCTGCTTTCGACGATGGTGGGGCGCACCCTGCGCGACATACCGCGGCGAGAATCCAGCTACGTCACCGAACAGACCGTGCTGGAGGTGGACGGCCTGGCCAGCGAGCCCAGCTTCCGTCGCATCGGCTTTCAGCTGCGCCGCGGAGAAATCCTCGGATTAGCCGGCCTGGTCGGCGCGGGCCGCACGGAAATCGCGGAAACGATCTTCGGCGTCCGGCGGCCAACGGCCGGCAGCGTCCGCCTCGCGGGGGAGACAGTCACCAGCAAACCCTGCCACGACCTGATTCGCAAAGGACTGGTGTACGTGCCGGAGGATCGCGCACGCCACGGTGCGGTGCTATCGATGACGATCGCCCAGAACGTCACCTCCGGCCTGCTCGAACGTGTGCGCCAGTCCGCCGGCCTGCTCAGCGACGCGGACGAGACACGCCTGGGTGCGACAGCGGTGCGCGACTTCCGCGTGCGCTGCGCCGGGCTCGACCAACCGCTGCGCGAGCTGTCCGGCGGCAACCAGCAGAAGGTCGTCWTCRGCAAATGGATCGCTACCGGGCCGAAGGTCGCCATTCTCGATGAGCCGACGCGGGGCGTCGACGTCGGGTCCAAGGAAGAAATTTACGAACTGATCGAAGCCATGGCGCGTGACGGCATGGCCGTGTTGGTGATCTCCTCGGAGACGGAAGAGCTGGTGCGTCTGTGCGACCGCGTGCTTTCCCTCTACGAAGGTGAGCTTGTCGCGGAACTGACCGGCGACCAGATCAACCCCGCCGCAGTCAGCGCGTCGTACCTGGGTAGCGCACATGCGGAGGGGGCGCCATGAGTGCTGTCGCCATGCCTTCGCGCCGCCGCGCCATCGCCCCGCGTTTCACGATGACGCGCGAGTTGACCCTGGTCGCCGTGACGGTCGGCCTGACGATAACCGTCGGTCTGCTCAACCATGACTTTGTCGGTGCGCAGAACCTGCGCTTCATGCTGCTCAACTCGGTGGTGCTTTCGCTGGTGGCGCTGGGTCAGACGCTGGTGATCGCGATGCGCGGCATCGACCTGTCGGTGGCACCGATCCTCGGTCTGGCGGCCATGGTCTGCGGATTGCTGGCGCAGACGCATGGCTTGTCCCTCGCCGCGGCGTTGCCGCTGGCGCTATGCATCGGGCTGGTCCTGGGGACGATCAATGGCGTTCTCGTGGCGACGATGGACATTCCCCCAATCGTCGTGACCCTGGGTACGTATAGCCTCTACAGCGGACTGACCTTCATCTACTCCGACGGCACGCAGGTCGACGCGGTATCCCCGACGTTCGCGGCGTTTGGTAACGGCCGTCTGCTGGACGTCGTTCCCATCCCCACGCCCGTGGTCGTACTTCTCGTGATCCTGACCTTGTGCTGGTACGTGCTGCGCCACACGGGATTCGGACGCGCGGTGCTGGCCATCGGTAACAACGCTTCCGCCGCGTATGCGGCCGGTCTGCCCGTCACCTGGGTGCGCATTCGCGTTTACGCGCTGTCCGGGACGCTCGCGGCGTTCGCCGGGCTGATGTTCCTCTGCTACACGGGCTCGGCTACGGTCACCGCGGGCACGGGTGATCACATCGAGTTGCAATCCATCGCCGTATCGCTGATCGGCGGCACAGCCATCGCCGGTGGCCGCGGCAATCTCATCGGCACGGTGCTCGGCAGCCTTTTTCTTTCCGTGGTACTGACAGCCCTGGTCTTCCTGCATGTGCCGCCGATCTGGTACTCGGCGGGTGAGGGCCTGATGATTCTCGCTGCCGTCCAGGCCGGTTTTGGTCGTCGAGGAGCGCGCGCATGAGCGTCTCGCCCACCGTCGGTGCAACCCCGGGTGACGACCCGACGATGGCAAAGAGGCGACGTCGGCTCTTTTCCATGGGCGGCTGGGAGCTCTCGCTGCTGGTCCTGCTGATCATCGTGACGACGAGTTTCGGTCTGGGCGTGCCGGGGTTCTTCGACAACCTGTCCGGCTTCCTTGCCATGACCAGCAACTTCCTGCCGTTCGGTATCGTTGCGCTCGGTCTGTCACTGGTGATCTTCACCGGAGGCATCGATCTGTCGGTCGGTGCTACCGCGAGTCTCGCCGCCGTTGTCGCGGCGCAGCTTTGGGCGACGATGGGGCTGAACATCTGGGTGGCGAGCCTGCTCGGTCTGGCCATGGGCGGCTTGCTCGGCGGCATCAATGCGGCCGTCATCGTGCTTCTGCGTATCGAACCGCTGATAGCGACGCTGGCGACGAGCTTCATCTATACGAGCGCAGCGGTGGCCGTCGCTGGCGACTCGCCGCCGTCGGGGTTCCCCGATGCTTTCAACAACATGGGTTCGGGCGCCATGGCGTGGGGCAGTTTCCAGTTCCCGTACCAACTACTTATCTTCATTCCGCTGGCCGTGCTGTTCTGGTTGCTGGTCACCCGCAGCGCGTTCGGTCGCAAGCTCGTCACCGTCGGTTACAACAGTGAGGCCGCACGCTATTCCGGCATCCGCGTGCCGCATGTGCTGGCGGCGGCGTATGTCATCAGCGGCATGATGGCGGCGCTCGCCGGTCTCGTGTTGTCGGCCTATTACAGCGCGGCGCGCGCCGACATGGGCGACGTGCTTCTGCTCACCACTATTGCGATGGTCGTGCTTGGTGGTGTCAGCATCTTCGGCGGCGAAGGCCGCATGGGCGGTGTCATCGTCGCCGTACTCCTGCTCGGCCTGCTTCGTCAGGGCATGCTCATCGCCGGATTCTCGGACATGGTGACCTCCATGCTGACCGGCGCGATCCTGATCGGCTCGATCGCCATCCGCAACATCTTCAGCACGCGGGTCGGCGGCTTCGGCAAGCGCCTGCTCGCACTCATCCGCCGACCCGCCATCGCGGGACCCGACGCCACTCGTCACGACGCGCCCTGAGCGTCGCTATCCATCCACAGGAGGGAGTCATGATCACCGCCCGTCGCATGCTCGTGCTGGCCGCCGCCGCTACCCTGGCCATCGCCTCTGCTGTCTCCGCCCAGACCGTCGATACGTCGAAACGGATCAAGGTGGCCATGGTGCCGAAACTGGTTGGCCTGTCCGTCTTCAAGGCCAACCAGCAGGGCGCCGAGGCGGCGGCAAAAACGCTGAACATCGACTTTCTCTACACCGGCCCGGTCACCGCGTCGGCGCAGGGCCAGGTCGACGTCTTCAACAGTCTCATCGCCCGCAAGTTCGATGTCATCACCACCACGTCGAACAACCCGACCCAGCTTGCACCGGCACTGAAGCGTGCGATGAAGCAGGGCATCAAGGTGGTCTCCTACGACAGTGACGTGTCGCCCGACGCACGTGACTTCTTCATCCAGAATACCGAGTACCCGGCGTTCGGCAAGGCGCTGGTCGACTCGGTCGCCAAATACATTCCCGCCGATTCGGAAGTGGCGATTCTATCGTCGACCAAGGACGCCACGATCCAGAACGAGTGGATCAATGCGCTGACCGCGTACATGAAGACCGCCTATCCGAAGATGAAGATAGTTACGACCGAATACGGTCAATCCGATCCGTCGAAGTCGCTGACCGCGGGGCTGAATATCCTGCAGGCGCATCCGAATGTCGCGGCCATCATCGCGCCCGACGGGGCTTCCGAGGTCGGGGCGGCAGCGGCGGTGCAAAAGCTCGGCCGCACCGGCAAGGTTTTCGTTACCGGATGCAGCAATCCCGACGCGATCCGGCAGTACGTGAAGGCCGGCATCATCAAGGCCAGCCCGTTGTGGGACGAGGT
>NZ_JBFUJE010000017.1:0-26152 GCF_056401535.1 Luteibacter sp. P4_E6
CCCCCGGGCGAAGCAAGGCCGGGGACGAGCCTGCCACGGTCGAGATGACCACGGCCCCCGGCACGGGCAAGGGCAACAGCCTCTCGCCGTCGGTGAAATTGAGCGCCACGACATAGCGCTCRTCGCCATCGCAACGTTCGTACACCATCACGGCGTCATCGACGGCGAGCAGCCGAAAGCTACCGACGCTCAGCGCGCGACTGTCACGGCGCAGGCAAAGCAGCGCTTTGTAGAGCGACAGCAGGGACGCATGATCCTCCGCCTCGCTGGCCACGTTGCAGGTCGCGACGTGGTCGCCCACGGGCAACCAGGGAATACCACGAGTAAACCCCGCGCCTTCACGGGGAAACCAGCGCATCGGCGTGCGTTGCGGATCGCGACCGAGGCCTTTGCCGGGCTCGTTGAGCTCAAAGGGGTCACGCACCTGGCCCGGCGTGATCACCCCGTCGTGCATGCCGATCTCGTCGCCGTAATACATCGTCGGCGTGCCCCGCAGGGTCAGCAGCAACACCGCGGCGACGCGGGCCTGCAGGTCACCTACGCGCGAGGCGACGCGCGGCTTGTCATGATTGCCAAGCACCCAGTTAGGCCAGCCGCCGACGGGCAACGCCGCTTCGTAGCGCTCGACCAGGCTGGCGATRGTTCGCGCCTCCCACGCCGTCCCAATCAGCAGGAAGTTGAACGGCAGGTTCGCGCCGTCCAGGTTCTCGCCGTAATAAGCGACGATCCGGTCCAGCGGCAGGTAGAGCTCGCCGATCAAGACCCGCTCGGGAAACTCGTCGATGACATCGCGCATGGCGGTCACGATGCCGAGCACCTCCGGCAGGTCGGCCGTGTAGACGGGAAGGAACCGGTTCGCCTCCGAATCGATGCCCTCGCGATACGCCGGGTTGAGCGGGTTGTCACGGAACTGCGCGTCCTTCATGACGTGGTAGAGCACGTCCACACGGAAGCCATCGACGCCACGGCGGAGCCAGAAGCGCATGGCGTCGTACATGGCTTCGCGGACGACCGGATTGCGCCAGTTGAGGTCGGGCTGCTTGTCRAGAAAGAGGTGCAGGTAGTACTGGCCCGTGGGCGGGTCGAAGGCCCAGGCGCTGCCACCAAAATTGGACAACCAGTTGTTCGGCGGACCGCCACCGGGCGCAGGATCGCGCCAGAGATACCAGTCGCGGAAGGCGCTGTCGCGCGAACGCCGGCTTTCGCGGAACCAGGGATGTTCGTCGGAGGTATGGTTCGGCACGAAGTCGAGGATGATCTTGAGGCCCAGGGCATGGGCATCGGCAATCAGGGCATCCATGCTTTCGATATCGCCGAAAAGCGGGTCGATGCCGCGATAATCGCTGACGTCGTAGCCGAAATCGGCCATCGGTGAGGGAAAGATCGGCGATATCCAAAGCGCACGGACGCCCAGGCCCGCCAGGTAACCGAGTTTGGCGCGGATGCCTTCGAGGTCGCCGATGCCGTCGCCGTTGGCGTCCGCGAAGGAGCGCGGGTAGATCTGGTAGATGACGCCGTCTTGCCACCAGAGGGGGTGTGTCATGCCCGTACCTTGTTGATCGATGTGAGGCGTCGCTGCGGGCCATCGCCGATGAATCGGCTCCTACATGGAGCCGTGGCCAACAGAATGTTGGGGGGAATGTGTAGGGAACGCCTTCACGCGACTCCTCGTAGGCTCTTGCTCCTACCTCGTGCACCGGCTGCCGTCATGATCAACGACCTCTGGTACAAGAACGCGATCATCTATTGCCTCTCCGTGGGAACCTTCCAGGATTCCAACGGCGACGGCATCGGCGACTTCCAGGGACTCGGGCGCCGGCTGGATTACCTTCAAGGCCTGGGCGTGACCGCCGTGTGGCTCATGCCGTTCCAGACCTCGCCCTGCAAGGACGGCGGGTACGACATCAGCGACTATTACAACGTCGACCCGCGCTACGGCACGTTGGGCGACTTCGTCGAGTTCACCCATGCGGCGCATCAGCGCGGCATGCGCGTGCTGATCGACCTTGTGGTGAACCATACCTCGGACCAGCACCCCTGGTTCCGCGAGGCCTGTCGCGATCCCGACTCGAAATATCGCGACTGGTACGTGTGGTCGAAGACGCGACCGGCCAACGCGAACACCGGCATGGTGTTTCCCGGCGTGCAGAAAAGCACCTGGAACTACGAGAAGAAAGCCAAGGCCTGGTACTTCCACCGCTTCTACGATTTCCAGCCTGACCTGGACACCTCGAACCCGTACGTGCAGGCAGAGATCCTCAAGATCATGGGGTTCTGGACACAGCTGGGCGTCTCCGGCTTCCGCATGGACGCCGTGCCCTTCGTCATCTCGACCAAGGGCGCGGACGTAACGAAGCCGAAGGAACAGTTCGACATGCTGCGCTCGTTCCGCGAGCTGCTGCAGTGGCGCCAGGGCGACGCGATCATCCTGGGCGAAGCGAACGTGCTGCCGAAAGACGATCTGGAATATTTCGGCGACGACGGCGACCGGCTCCAGATGATGTTCAACTTCCAGGTCAACCAGAACCTGTTCTATGCGCTGGCCGCCGGCGACGTCAGGCCGCTGGTCGGCGCACTGGAGAAGACCCGGCCCCGACCGTCCACGGCGCAGTGGGCCATGTTCCTTCGAAACCACGACGAACTCGATCTCGGCCGGCTGACGAAGCGCCAGCGCGATCGCGTGTTTGCCGAATTCGGGCCCGACAAGGACATGCAGCTCTACGATCGCGGCATTCGCCGGCGCCTTGCCCCCATGCTGCGCAACGACCGTCGGCGGCTGGAGCTCGCGTACAGCCTCATGCTGACCCTGCCCGGCACGCCGGTCATCCGCTATGGGGACGAAATCGGCATGGGCGACGACCTCTCCCTGCCCGAGCGTGAGTGCGCGCGTACGCCCATGCAATGGTCCACCGAGCGGCTCGCCGGCTTCACCGATGCGCAGCGCGCGGTGAGCAAGGTCATCGGCGACGGGCCGTTCGGCTTTCCTCACGTCAACGTGGCCGAGCAGCGACGCGACCCCGGCTCCCTGCTCAACTGGATGGAACGTGTCATCCGCATGCGCAAGGAGGTGCTCGAAGTGTCCTGGGGCGATTTCGACGTGCTCCCGCTCGATGACAACGCCATCCTGATGGTTCGCTATACCTGGCGCGGCAATGCCGTGCTGTTCTTGCACAACCTCTCCAACGCGCCGTGCGAGGCGGCATTCACCCTGTCCGAGCCCCTGGTCAATCTTTTGTCGGACGACCACAGCCAACCTGACGGCCGGGGAAAACACCGGATCCTGCTGGAACCGTATGGGTACCGCTGGTTCCGTGAAGGCGGACTGGGCTACGTGCTCCGGCGAAAAGAAGTCGACGGCGTGTGAGAACCAGGTGTTGCAGATGTGACATACCCCATTAGGGGGTGGCCGGCGATCCTTGCGTGCGCAATGCTTCGATCCACATCCGATTTCCCATGAGGATCGGCCCATGTATCGCGCCGAAGCAGCCTGTATCGCCACGACACCGCGTACGGCCACCGTCATCGTTGACCTGGCCCAGCGCTCCGCCGCGCTGGATCGCGGTGACGGACCGAGGGGAAGGCATAGCCTGCTGCACGAGTTGCGCCAGCGCGATGAAGTCATCGAGATCCTGCTCGAGGCCGTCGACGGTCTCGAGGACGAGCTGTTGCTCGTTTATCGCGCCAATCGCATGGCGGACGAAGGAACGGGGGCCATCCTTTTTCGGCGGCAACGCCCCGCCGGCACCGAGGCGACGCACCCGCCGGCCGTGCACACCCTGGCCCAGGTACTTTTCGACAGTCTTCGGGCCGAGGCGCCAAACGCGCCCCTGCTCGCCCACGTGGCACTGGCCCTGCGGGCCATCCTTCCCTGTACGCCCGGACGAGACGACCCCGGCGCGCCGCGCGGCGGTCTCGCGGGCTGGCAGGAGCGCCGGGCCATTGCCTATATGGAAGAGCGGCTCGACCAGTCGTTCCCGGTCTCCGATGTCGCCGAGGCCTGTGGCCTCTCCGTCAATCATTTCTCACGCGCCTTCCGCCGCAGCATCGGCAAGCCGCCGCACCGCTGGCTCCTCGACCGGCGCATCGAACGCGCGCAGGACATGCTGCGGATCAATCATCTCTCGCTGGCGGATATCGCGCTGGCCTGCGGCTTCGCCGAGCAGAGTCACTTCACTCGAGTATTCACCCGCACCGTCGGCATGCCGCCGGGCGCATGGCGTCGCTCTGCCGATTAAGACCTACAAATGCGGGTCGGAAACGCCAAACGATTGTGCTTTCAGTCAATCCATCATTCCATCGGCTACGTATCCTTTCACGTACGACAGCGGCATCGGCAGGAACATGAGCGGCGACGACGATAACAACAGCGGGGCGGCGCTCGACCTCGGCCGAGACCTCATGTTGGCGGGATCCCGCCTGCGCGATGCCGTTGGCCGTCGCGCCCAGCGCGAGTTCGGCATCACCGCGCTGCAGAGCGACATGCTCCTGCTGCTGGCCACGCGTGGCAGCATGATTTCCACCGAGCTGGCTTCCGCCTGCGGCGTCAACGCCAGCACGGTCACCCATGCGGTGGATGCGGGCATCGAGCGCGGACTGATGCGCCGCGTACGCAACGAAGCCGACCGCCGCCTCGTCGACATCGGCCTCACCGTGGCAGGTAAGCGCATGGCCGAGCGGGTCCGCGCCCTGGTGGCCGATCTCGCGCGCGGCGCGCTCGCAGGCCTGGGCACGCCGGACCTGGCCGTCCTCGCGGAAAGCCTGGCCCAGGTCACCCGGAATCTCGAGAAAGATTAGGCCGCGCGGCGACCGAAGATCAGGTACAGGCCGAACAGCGAGAAGATCGCCCCGGCCCCACCGTCGATCCAGCGACTGGCCCGGACATAGCCCCGGCGCATGGCCGGCAGGGCGAAGATGCCGGCGACCACGGCGAACCACAGCATCGTTTCCACCGTGATCATGGCCCACAGGCCCCAGCGTGCGCCCGCCGTCATTTCATCGCCGACGAAGGCCGAGAAGATCGACGCAAAGTAGATGGCTGCCTTCGGGTTGGCCAGGTTGGTCGCCAGCCCGCGTACGAGTGCCTTCCAGGGACTGGAGCCGCGCACGTCCACCGTCGGCGCCACGGCGTCAGGCTTGGCCCGCCAGGCGGCCCGGAGCAGCTGAAACCCCATCCAGCACAGGTAAGCGCCGCCAAGGATGGCGATACCGCGCTCCAGCCACGCCAGCCTTTGCAGCAGCACATGCAGCCCGAGCAGGGCCAGGGCGGCCCAGGCGGCCACGCCAAGGGCGATGCCGACGACACCGGCCAGGGCCTCGCGTCTCGACCGGCTTGCCGCCAGCTGGGAAACGAAGAAGAAATCCGGCCCCGGCGTGATCAGGGCGACGATGTGGACGAGGGCGATGGTCAGGAAGAGGCTCATGCGCAAAGGGTAACCCAGACCGGTCTCAGTCCCAATTTCGCGGGCTACCTTGCCCCACAAGGCCACCTCCCGTAACCTCCCGTCTCTCAACGAGTTCACGAAAAGCGGTCACGGGGCTACCCCCGGCCTTCATAGGGGTAAGTCACGATGCTCGGTCTGTTGGGCCATGTAGGGTTTGGCCTGTTCGGTCTGGCGATGCTCATYGCCATCGCCTTCTGTTTTTCGAACAACAAGCGGGTTGTCGACTGGAAACTCGTCGCCACCGGTATCAGCCTGCAGATCGCCTTTGCGGCGGTCGTGCTCAAGGTGCCGCTGGGCCGCGACGTCTTCGACGCGATCGCCACCGGTTTCGTGCACCTGCTCGACTATGTCGACGTCGGTTCGCGCTTCATCTTCGGCAGCCTGCTGGACAGCTCCAAGTTCGGCGTGATCTTCGCCGTGAAGGTGCTGCCGACCATCGTGTTCTTCGCCGCCCTCACCGGCGTGCTGTACCACATCGGCGTGATGCAGCAGATCGTCAAGGGCATGGCCTGGGTCATCACCAAGGTGATGCGCGTCTCCGGTGCGGAGACCACCAGCGTCTGCGCCAGCGTGTTCATCGGCCAGACCGAAGCGCCGCTGACCATCAAGCCCTATATCGAGCGCATGACCCAGGCTGAGCTCATGACCGTCATGATCGGCGGCATGGCGCATATCGCCGGCTCGGTGATGGCCGCCTATGTGGCGATGCTCGGCGGCGACGATCCGGCGCAGCGCATGTTCTACGCGAAGCACCTGCTTACCGCGTCGGTCATGGCGGCCCCGGCCACCATGGTGCTGGCCAAGATCCTCGTGCCCGAAACGCAGGAGCCGCTCACCCGCGGCACCGTGAAGATCGAGGTCGAGAAGACCACCGCCAACATCATCGATGCCGCTGCCACGGGCGCGGGCGACGGCCTCAAGCTGGCCATGAATGTCGGCGCCATGCTGCTCGCCTTCATCGCCCTCATCGCCCTCGTCAACGGTCCGGTGCAGTGGCTCGGCACGCTCGGTGGCGACCACAGCCTCAATGCCTGGCTGTCCGCCGCTAACGGCCACGAGATCAAGCTCAGCCTCGAAACCATCTTCGGCTGGGTGCTCTCGCCGATCGCCTGGCTGATCGGCGTGCCCTGGCAGGATGCAACCCTCGTCGGCAGCTTCATCGGCGAGAAGGTCGTCATCAACGAGTTCGTCGCCTATGCCGACCTCGCCAAGCATCTCGACCAACTGCTGCCGCAGAGCCGCCTCATCGCGACGTATGCGCTGTGCGGCTTCGCCAACTTCTCGTCCATCGCGATCCAGATCGGCGGCATCGGTGGCCTCGCCCCAAATCGTCGTGGCGACCTCGCCCGCCTCGGCCTGCGCGCCGTGCTGGGTGGCTCCATCGCCACGTTCATGACGGCGACCATCGCCGGCGTGCTCGAGCAGTTCTGAGGAATGACCGCCGTACGTCTTATCGTCATCGGCGGGTACAGCGAAGAAGAGCGCTGGCAGACAGCGCAGCTTCCACGCAATGGTGAGCCCGCCTATGCCGATAACTTCGAGCGTCGGCCGGGCGGGAAGGCGTTTCATCAGGCCGTCGCCGCGTCGCATGCCGGCGTGGCTGTCGGGCTTATTGCCGCGATCGGCGATGACGTGATCGATCCGTCCGGCTTGCCGCCGTTGGTCGACGCGCGCTGGCAGATGACGCCAGGCGCGCGTACCGGGCGTACGGCTTTGATTGTCGACGCGAAGGGGCAGACGATTTCCGCGCTGTCCTCAGGTGCCAACGATCATCTTTCCGTGGACTTCGTTGCCACGCAGTCGGATCTTTTCGACTCGGCGAAGGTGCTGTTGATCTCCGCCGAAGCGAATATCGATACGGTGGCGGCCACGCTTGAGCTCGCTGGCTCGAAAAGGCTGTTGCGCATTCTCGATCCCGGCCCGCTTCCGCCGGCACTGTCGGTCCGCGAGTTCGCCAGCACCGACGTGTTGCTGTTGAGCCTGCACGAGTTCGCACGCTGCTGCGGCCGCTTCCTCTCCATCGACATCACCGCCAGCACGGTAACGGGCATGGACGACACCACCATCAACGCCCTGGCCCGCCGCCTCTGCGCCGGCACCGTCGTCGTCTCGCTCGACAAGACCTGCCTGGTCTCCCACGGCACCGACCGCCACGGCGACAGCGCCGACGTCTACCGCGCCGGCTCCTGCGGCCTCGGCGACGCCTTCAAAGGCACCCTCGCCGCCAAGCTCGTAGACGCCCCCTGCTTCCGCGATGCCCTGACCGCCGCCTGCCTGGCTTAGCTTTCTGTGGGAGCCGCTTCAGCGGCGATGCTCTCCGCCCACGAAACAACTACCGCCCCACCCTCACCTCGTAAACCGCCTTCCACCGCTTCCCGGTAACGAACAGGCGATCGTGCGCCGCGTCGTACGCGATCCCATTCAGAACATCGTTGGCAGGGTCGCCCACCGTCTGCGCCTCCACCAGCTTCGTCATATCGATCCACCCCACCACGTGCCCCGTCTTCGGATCGATCTGCGCAATCCGCGGCGTCTGCCACACGTTGGCGTAAATCTTCCCCTTCACCCACTCCAGCTCGTTGATCTGCTGCAACGGCACGCCATTCGCCGTCACGCTGATCGAACCGGTCTGCGCGAAGGTCTGCGGATCGAGGATGCGGATGACCGGCGTGCCGTCGCTCATGTAGATGTGGTCGGCATCGCGCGTCATCGCCCAGCCTTCGCCCGGATAGCGAATCTGGTCGATGAGCTTGAACGTGGCCTTGTCGTAGATGAAGCCGACGCCCTGCTGCCAGGAGAGCTGCAGGATGCGCTGGTTCGAAGCGATGATGCCTTCACCGAAATAGCCTGCTGGCGTGTCGCGGCGCTGGACCACTTCGCCGGTTTCCAGCTTCACCTTGCGCACGCCCGCCCCTTCGAATTCGCCGGTGCTTTCGTAGAAGAAGCCGTCTTCGTAGAAGAGGCCTTCGGTGAAGGCGGTGGGGTCGTGGGGATAGGTGTGGATGATGCGGTAGGGGTGGACGGGGATGTTGTCGGCTTGGGCGCAGGCAGCTGGGACCAGGGCGATGGTCAGGCAGGCCCACAAGGTTTTGCGGGCGATGGGGTGATTCATTGCGAAGGGTCCAGCGTTCGGTAGGCGGCAGTGTAAGCGCGGTTACACGATTGCACGCAACCCCTTGTCAGCGAGGATATTGAGCAGCTTGAGCGCGGGGCCGGTGGGACGTGTGTCGCCCTGTTCCCACTTACGTACGGTAGACGTGGATGTGTGCAGATGAAGTGCGAATATGGGCTGGCTGAAATTGAGCTTGTCGCGCAATCCCCTGATGTCATCGGCACTGAAAGCACGCACGGGCGGAGGACAGATGGCGTCAAACTCACGCATCGTCACCTTATCGACTATTCCAAGCCTGTGAAATGCAGCCATGTCACTCCGCACTGATTCGATGATCTTGCTCGCCACAATAAATCTCCATTAATTTGCCGTCTTCCACGGCCCGCGACACGTCCTCAGCGGATAGGCGTAGAAGAATCTTCCCTTCAAACTGCAGATGCCTACGCTCATCGTCCGAAATGTTTGCTACCGCATGCTTGGCGAAGCCGTGCAGAAACACGTGGCGGCGTCCGATGCTAGCTGCCAGCAGCGTGCGGTAACCACCACTCTTGCCAGTGCCCTGACGTGCCACTCTTTTCTTAAAAAGACAGCCGCCAAGCTCCGCATCAACAAGGCCGCCTTCCATCTCCTGCACCGCTTTGCACAACGCGGCATCAGGAAGACGTTCCCGTGCCTGCCATCGCGCAAAGTCCCTTCGCTTGAGGACCCTCATGTCCAGCCCGTCCTTGTGAGTATGCCCGTAGCGGGCATGTTTCTCCACTTTAGGTGCCGGCCCATTGAGCGGTAAGGCGGGTCAGCCGATAGCGCGTGACGGCGATTTACGCTTTCATGTGTAGGAATGCATCGGGTCGAATGCGGCGTAAAGCGAGCGAATCTTGGACGGACCCGTAGCGAGTCGCGAGCACCCTTCGCCGATGAATCGGCTCCTACCGATCCAGCGCCGAGCTGTTGCGGCGAGATGGGATTTGCGGAGGAGCCGCTGGGACATGAGCTGCGCAGCAGCTAGCCGCTTACGCATAAAAAAACCGCCGGCAAGAAGGCCGGCGGTTCGGTCACTCAAAGCGATCTATCAACCGTTCTTTTTCAACCAGGCGTCGACCGCCGGCAGGCGCTGCGTGCGCACCATGTTGCGGTAGCGGATGGTGGTCACCGCGGTCTCGGCATCACGACGCGAGGTCGGGGCGATGCTCTTCTCKGCGAAGGCCTGCAGCTTGTCGATCGTGGACAGTTCGAGCGAGCCGGAGGCGAGGCGCGGGTAGTAGCGCGAGGCAGAGGTCGAGTCGACGAAGCTGTCGACCTTGTCCTTGTGCGCCACGGCGAAGTCGAAGGCCAGTTCCGGATGGCGACGGGAGACACCCGAGATCAGTGCGGCGCTGTTGGTCTCGCCGGCTTCACCGGTCAGCGCGAGGTCGAGTGCACGCTTGGCCAGGGATTCGTCTTCGGTCTGCGCGAGCAAGCCGTACAGGCGGTCCTTCACCAGCGGGGACTTCTCCGCCTTGGCCGCCTCGTGCATCTTGTCCCAGGTGGCCACGTCAGCATGCTCGGCGACGACGCTGAGGATCACCTTGCGCAGTTCGGCCGGCATCGTGTCGGTCTCGTAGCGATGACGTGCCTCGGCAATGACTTTGGTATCGCCGAGGATGCCAAGCGTGGCGATGAGGGACGAGCGCAGGATCGCGACCGGTGCCTCTTCGCCTGCCTTCGCTTCCCAACCGACCTGAGCGAACTTCGGCGACAAACGCGCGATGGCGTACTTGCGCAGCACGGCCTGGCGCTTCGTGTCTCCGTGGTAATAGGCGTCGAGGGCGTTGAAGTCCCCCRCAATGCTGTCCCACAACTGCGGCGGCGCATCCAGCGGCGCGACCTTGATGAGGTCGAGCACATCCGACGCCGGCTCGAGGCCCGCCATGCCCAGCGACCACACGTCAGCGAAAACACCGAGCTGATCGATCGGCTCGAGCTTGGCAAAGTTGCCGGTCAACGCCTTCACCTGCGCCGGCTGATACAGCGTGCGGAAGTAACCGGTCTGGCCGGCGTTGACGACGACAGGAGCGCAACCGGCCACGGTGATCGTGCCCGAACCGTTCTCGAGCAGGGTGGTCGTCGCCGCGCCGCCAATCGTCTTCGCAATCACCGGCACGTGCCAGGCAATCGCCTGCTTGTCGGGGCGGTCGCGAGTGAACTCACCCTGCGCCAGCTTCAGCGTGGTCGAACCATTCGTGCACGTCGCCGATTCCACGCGCACCAGCGGAATGCCCGGCTGAAGCGTGAAGTCGTGCGCGATGGTGCTCACCGGCTTGCCAGCCGCCTTATCGATTTCCTTCCAGAGATCGTTCGACACGGTGTTCGAATAGGCGTGCGCCTTGATGTAGGCCTGCACGCCCTTCTGCCATGCATCCGGACCCACATAGGCCTCGAGCATACGGATGACGGACTCGCCCTTTTCGTAGGTGATCTCATCGAACGCCTGGCTGGCCTGCTCCACCGTGTCGATCTTCTGCACCACCGGATGCGTGGTCGCGACGGCGTCGCGGGACATCGCGCCCTCGCGCGTGGCGATCGCGTAGAGGTTCGTGTGCCATTCCGGATGCAGGCGCTCGGTGGTGCGCGACGCCAGCCACGAGGCGAAGCCTTCGTTGAGCCAGAGGTCGTCCCACCAGCGCATGGTCAYGAGGTCACCGAACCACTGGTGCGCCATTTCGTGCGCGGCGGTGTTGAAGACTTCCTGCTTATCGGCCTGCGTTGAAATCGACGGATCGAGCAGCAGCGCGTATTCGAAGGTGTAGATGGCGCCCCAGTTTTCCATCGCCGCGAAGAACTGGCTCTGGCCCGGCGACGCGATGTTGTCCAGCTTCGGCAACGGATACGGCACGCCGAAATACGCGTTGTATTCCTTCATCACGTCCTTGCCCGTGTCCAGCGTGAACTGGGCCTGCGAGGTCAGTCCCTTCTGGGTGATCACGCCGATCTCGACGCCATCGGACATCGTGGTGGCGCGGTCGAACTCACCCACGCCGAAGAAAAGCAGGTAGGTCGACATCTTCGGCGTCTGCGCGAAGGTCACCTTCTTCAGGCCGTTGCCGAGATCCTTGCTCGACGCGACGGGCATGTTGTTCACCGCCATATCGGCGGCGGGCACGGTCGCATCGACGGTGAAGGTAGCCTTGTACGCCGGCTCGTCCCACGAGGGGATAAAGCGGCGCGCGTCGGAATTCTCGAACTGCGTGTAGAGCGCGCGCTTCTTGCCGTCGCTCTTGGTGTCATAGTCGATGGCGAACAGGCCGTTGGCCTGCGTGCCGATCTTGCCCGTGTAATCCATCGCCAGGCGATAGCTACCGGCCGGAATCGCGTGGTCGAAGGTGAACGTCACCGTCTGCGCGGCGGCGTCGATGGCCACCTTCGGTGCAGCGAAYTTCACCTTGCCCTTGACCGGCGTGAGCGTGACGTTGGCGAACGTCATGTCTTCTGCGTTGAGCGTGATGGACGAGGTCGAATCCAGCACGTCCACGGCGATCGCGACCTTGCCTTCGAACGCCAGCTTGTCGGCATGCGGTACGACGGAGACGTCGTAATGCGTCGGACGGACGCCGCGCGGAAGCTGGGTGGTGGCGAGCTGATCGCTGGTGTCGGCGGCCGGGGCGGCAAACGCCGCGGTGGTCAGGCCGGCGAGCGCGAAGGCAATCGCGGAGACGAGAGGTGTACGCATGATGGAGATCCCAGGGGGTGCGTCGCCCTGCCGGCAGCTCCGGCGGAGTCGATTACCCTGATGCTGGGGCACCGGTGGAGGCCGGAGAAGCGCCGGAAGTCATGGTCGCAGGATCTTGCGGGTACTGCTCTGGCTGCGCCGCTACCAGAACTTCCACCAGGCGGGCTTCTCCAGCCGGCGCATGGCCTTCAGGTGGCCGCGCTTGGCCGCCTTGCGGTACCAGGCGCGGGCAATGGCAGCGTTGCGCGGCACGCCTTCGCCGCGCTCGTGAAGCAGGCCGAGCTCGAACTGGGCGTCGGCATGTCCGCCGCCAGCGGCGGACCGGTACAGACGCACCACCTCCTCGAGGTTACGCGGCACGCCGCGCCCATGATCGATCATCTGTGCCAGGGCGTACTGAGCCGGCACGTGACCGCGATCGGCGGCCAGGGCCAGCCATCGAACAGCCTCCGGTTCGTTGCGAGCGACACCGTCGCCCGAGGCCAGGCGCTGGCCGAGGAGGAACTGGGCAGGGGCATCCTGCGGGCCGATCTGGCTGATGCGTTCCGTCCCGGCGGGAGTCTCCGCGGCCTCGGCGTCCAGCTCGGTCATTCGCTGCTTCGCTTCACTGTCGCCCTGGGCGGCCGCGCGACCCAGCCACAACCGGGCCTGCTCGCGATCGCCGGGARGATCGCTGGCTTCCAGGTACATCTTGCCGAGGGTGAACTGGGCGATGCTGTTACCCAGCTCAGCCGCGCGGCGGAAGTGATGCGCACCCATGGCGGCATCGCGGGTCACGCCGATGCCGTCGACATACATGTGGCCGAGGCTGCACAACGCGTCGCTGAAACCCCGTGCTTCGGGGTGCCCGCGCTCCACCGCCTTGCTGTAGAAGGCGAAGGCAAGCTCGGCATCGCGTGGCACGCCGCGACCGAAATAATGGGATACGCCGAGATTCACGCACGCCTGGACGTGACCCTGGTCGGCGGCCAGACCCCACCAGTGCAGCGCTTGAGCACGGTCCGCATTGACGCCGTTGCCGCGGGCATAGAGCGTGCCGAGTGCGCACTGCGCGTCGGGAAAACCGGCCTCCGCCGCACGGCGGAACCAACCGGCAGCCTCGAAGGGATCCCGCGGTACGCCCATGCCCTCGGCATAGTGCGAGGCGAGGCGGCACTGGCTTTCCAGGTGGCCCTGTTCCGCCGCGCGGCGAAACCAGTGCACGGACCGCGAGCGGTCCTGGGTGATGTGTTCACCTTCGAAATACATGGTGGCCACGCGGAATTGTGCCTGCACGTCGCCGAGCTGGGCGTCCCGTTCGAGGGAGCCGAACCGCTGCAGTGCATCCATTTCCGCGGCGAACCGACGGTCGCCCAGCAGCGTGCCTGTCTTCGCTTCCGACATCCCGTTCCCCTGAACCGCCTGCCGATCGTGCGCGCATCATAGGGGGATAAGCGGCCGGAAGATATCGGCTTTTTGGGCAGGTTATTTTCCCTCTGGCGATGAAACTGATCACGCGTTCCGACGGTTTTTCCCGGGGCCCCCAGGGCGGACCATAAGCCCCTGCCCAACGGAGAACCCCATGAAAGCCATCGTCTACACCCAGCACGGCCTGCCCCTCGACGACGCCAACGCCCTGGTCGAGATCGACTTGCCGAAGCCGAAGCCCGGTCCGCGCGACCTGCTCGTCGCCGTCCGCGCCGTGTCCGTAAACCCCGTCGATACCAAGCTCCGGGCCGGCGTGCCGGTGACCGAGCCGCGCATCCTGGGCTTCGACGCCGTCGGTACGGTTGCCGAGGTGGGCAGCGAGGTCAGCCTCTTCAGGAAGGGCGACGAGGTGTTCTACGCCGGCTCCATCGTCCGGCCCGGCAGCAACGCCGAGTTCCAGCTGGTCGACGAGCGCATCGTCGGACACAAGCCGGCCAGCCTCGACGATGCCCATGCGGCCGCCCTCCCACTCACCGCCATCACGGCGTGGGAACTGCTGTTCGACCGGCTGCGCGTGCCCGAAGGCGGCGGCGAAGGCGAGACCCTGCTGATCATCGGCGCCGGTGGTGGCGTCGGCTCCATCCTGGTCCAGCTGGCCCGCAAGCTCACACGCCTCAACGTCATCGGCACGGCCTCGCGCGAAGAGACCTCACGCTGGGTGCGCGACCTCGGTGCGCATCACGTGATCGACCATAGCAAGCCGCTCGCTGCTCAGCTCGCCGCACTCGGCGTCACCCACGTCGACCACGTGGCGGGTCTCACGCACACCGCCGACTACTACGAGCAGATCGTCGACATCCTCAAGCCGCAGGGCCAGTTCGGGATCATCGACGACCCCGCCACGCTCGATGCCATGAAGCTCAAGAAGAAGGCGATTTCACTGCACTGGGAGTCGATGTTCACCCGTTCCATGTTCGAAACGCCGGACATGATTCGCCAGCACGAACTGCTCGCTCGCGTCGCGGCATTGATTGACGACGGCACGCTGCGTACCACGCTCGGCGAGAACGTCGGCAAGATCGACGCTACCAATCTGCGTCGCGCCTATCAGCTCGTCCAGAGCCACAAGGCCCGGGGCAAGCTGGTCCTTGCCGGCTGGTAGTCCCGCGATTTGGCGGCCCTTCTGGCGTTGCTGCCTAGTCGAACATAGCGTGGACACTGGCCAGCAAGCCTTCGATCTCGAAGGGCTTGGTGATCATGTCCATGCGGGTGCCGAGAAAGCGCGAGCGCTGCAGGGCGTTCTCGGCATAGCCGGTCATGAACAGCACCGGCAAGGTCGGACGCCAGGCACGCGCCACTTCAGCCAGGTCCCGGCCGTTCATGCCGGGCATGCCGACGTCGGTCAGCAACAGGTCGAGACCCTCATCGCCACGCAGCACGCGCAGGGCGTGGTCGATGTCGCCCGTGGCAATGCATTCATAGCCGGCACGGACCAGGATTTCCTCGGCCATCATGCGTAAGGAGTCCGTGTCCTCGACGATCAGGATGCGCTCGCCGTTGCCGCCGCTGATTGGGGCCGTGCGCTGCATGAGGGGAACCACTTCGCCCTGGCCGACCGGCAACAGCAGGGACACGGCGGTGCCCTCACCCACCGTGCTGACGATGCGCGCGTGGCCGCCCGACTGCCGGGCAAAGCCGTAGATCATCGACAGGCCCAGGCCCGTGCCCTGACCGAGCGGTTTGGTGGTGAAGAACGGCTCGAACACCTTCTCGAGAATCTCCGGCGCGATGCCCCCGCCGTTATCGACCACCGTAAGGACCACGTACTCGCCGTCGGCGAGCTGGGCATCACGTTCAATCCGCACCTGCGCCGTGGTGACCCGGATCTCGCCCTGGCCATCCATCGCGTCACGCGCGTTGATGACCAGGTTGATCACCGCATTTTCCAGCTGGTTCGCGTCGACGCTGGCGATGGCGGGCGACGCACCGAGTTCGAGCGCCAGCGAGATGTGCTCGCCGATCGTCCGGCGCAGCATGTCTTCGAGCGAACGCACACGGTCGTTGACGTCGGTGGCCTGGGCATCCAGCGGCTGTTGGCGCGCGAAGGCAAGCAGGCGGTGGGTAAGTGCCGAAGCACGTCGCGCCGAGCCGAGCGCGGCGTCGGCGAAACGCTGCACGCCCTGAGTCTTGCCCGCTTCCACCGAGCGATTGATCAGGTCGATACCGGTAATGATGCTGGTAAGCAGGTTGTTGAAGTCGTGCGCGATACCACCGGTGAGCTTGCCCAGCGCGTCCATCTTCTGCGCCTGCAACAGCTGAGACTCGCTGCGCTCGCGCTCGGCGATCTCGATCGCCAGCTGCGTGGTCGCCGTGTCGATCTGTTCCAGCTGCGATCGCTCGCGCAGGCGTTGTTCGGTGACATCGTCGATGAAGACCAGCCCTGCGTCGTCGCGGTAGGGCGTGACCCGCCACTCCGTCTCGCGCACGCCCAGCGCACTGTGCATGGACAGATCACCGCGCCAGCGCTGCCGTGTCGCGAGGGTCTGCCGCATCTCGCCGAGCAGCTCGTCCTGGCCGGCGATGAAGCAGCCATCCAGTGAATCGTCGCAGCCCGCGTCGCCGGCCAGCCGACGAAACGCGTCGTTGGCCTCGATGACCTTGAGATGGCCGTCGACCACGCCGATGGGTGCGGCAATATTGATGAATATCTCGCGGAAGCGCGCTTCGGACTCGCGCAGCGCGTCTTCGGTTTCACGCACGCGCAACAGGGTGCGGATGGTCGCCAGCAACACGTCCGGATCGACCGGGTGGATCAGGTACGCATCCGCGCCGTTGTCGAGGCCCGTGATCATGTCACCGGTTTCGATCGAGGCGGCCGACACATGGATCACCGGAAGGAGCTGCGTCTCCGGCGAATCGCGCAGTTTTCGCACGATGTCGAAGCCGGTCATGTCCGGCAGGTTCACGTCGAGGATGAGGCCGGCGAAGTCATTCGCGGCGATCATGTCGAGTCCTTCCGATCCGGTACCCGCCTCCAGCACGGTATAGCCGTGACGCTCCACGGTGCGACGCATGGCATAACGCGTGGCCGCGTTATCGTCGACGATAAGCAGTCGGTTATTCGGCGGCATCGAGGGCATCTTCGGCCACCTTCAACGGCAGCACGACATGGAACACGGAGCCCACGCCCGCCTTGCTCTCCAGGCCAACTTCGCCACCCAGCAGGTGTGCGAACTGCCGGCATAGCGACAGACCGAGGCCCGTGCCGCGCAGGCGTTTCTGCAGCGGCGAGTCGACCTGGGCAAAATCCTCGAACAGCACGCCCTGCAATTCTTCGGGAATGCCTATGCCGGTATCACTCACGGCAAAGCGTACGTGGTCGGGGCCTTCCATGCCGGCGGAGACACGCACTTCGCCACGCGGCGTGAACTTCAGTGCGTTGGAAATGAAGTTGCGCAGGATCTGGGAAAGTTTCTTGTCATCGGTATACAGGCGCGGCATGCCCTCCGGCGCTTCGAAGATCAGGTCTGCTTCGGTGCCATCCACGATCGGACGAAACATGCCGCGTAGCGCGGTGAACAGATCCATCAACTCGAACCAGGCCGGCGAAATGGTGATCCGACCGGCCTCGATCTTGGCCAGGTCGAGCAGGTCGTCGACCATGTCGCTGAGGTCGCGCGCGGCGCCGCTGACGAAGGCCAGCTGCTTGTGCTGTTCCGTGGTCAGTGGGCCGTCCAGTTCGTCATCGAGCAGCCGCGTGATGCTCAGGATGGAACCCAGCGGCGTGCGGAACTCGTGACTCATATAGGAGAGGAACCGGCTCTTCAGTTCCGAGGCCTGTCGAAGCTGCTCGGCCTGGTTGTCCAGCTCCGCGTACAGCGCGAGTACGCCCTGGTTCGTTTCGTCCAGTTCCGCGCGCAAGGCGTCGTTCTGGGCGCGAAGGCTGTCGATGTCGTCGGGGCCACTCATACGGAAGTCTCCAGGCGGATCGCAAGCACGGCCGAATCATCGCGGCCACGCGAGAAGTCCCGATGCAGCAAGGCGGTCACCACGGCTGGGTGACGGGTCACCAGGCCAGGATAGTCACGCAGGTTCCAGCGCGACTGCAGCCCGTCGCTGTGCAGGATAAGCAAACGGCCCTGCACCGGCGAGAAGTCGAACGGCTGCCGGGGTCGCGCCCGTGTGCCGACAATACCCGGATGCGACGCAAGGCCGCGCGTGCCCTCCAGGTCGTGCAGGCTACCGGCGATATTACCCAGACCGGTGAAGCGAAGCGTATCGGTCCTGCGGTCGTAGCGAGCTACCGCCACGGCGCCGCCGCGCGTGCCATGCATCGCGGCATCCATCGCGGCAAGCGCCGTGACCGGTTCGCTGCGCGCCTCGGTGAGCCAGGCGTCCGTGCCCGCTCGTGCGGCGGCATGCGCCAACGGCCCGTGCCCAAGCCCGTCGACGACCATCGCCGAGATGGCCCCGTCACCCAGGCTCATCGCCCAGCCGTCGCCACTCACGGCCTCGGTATGCAGTGGATGGTGGCTCGCCCCGAAGCGCACATCGGCGCGGGAGAAGCCCTTCGGGTACAGGCGTGCCAACAGGACCGAACCCCGCTGGTCGGCATACATGTCGAGCACGTCGGCTACGCGCTTGACCGCGCCCAGCCCTTCTCCTCGTGTTCCGCCCGTCGAAAAGCCGTCCCGCAGGCAGTCGGCAAGGTTGAATCCGGGGCCGCGATCCACGGCGATGAGTTCCACGCCACACGTTCCCACGCCGGGAACGACGGCGACATGAATCTCGCCGGTTCGCGCGTGCTTGAATATGTTGGTAGCCAGCTCGGTGGCCACGAGTGCCACGCGGGCCGCGTCCGTCTCGTCGAAACCCGCCCGCGTGGCTTCACTCACTGCCACCCGGCGCGCATGCCCGATCTGGCTGCTGTCTTCTACGCGGAGCACCACCGTGGGTTCTCCGGCAAAGGTCACGTCCATTTGCAGATCATGACCCGGGTACCTTGCCCAGGCGCACTTTCCACGGAAAAGTCGTCTACCAGGCGCTTCGCGCCGGTAAGGCCGAGGCCGAGGCCGCCGCCCGAGGTCCAGCCATCGGTCATTGCCAGCTTCATGTCCGCAATACCCGGGCCCTGGTCGCGAAAGGTCAACCGCAGTCCCTTGCGACGCTCTTCTTCGAGGATTTCCCAATCCATGTCGCCACCGCGGCCGTAGACCACGGTGTTGCGCGCCAGTTCGCTGGCCGCGGTCACCAGCTTGGTCTGGTCGACCAGACGCAGGCCCGCTTCCACCGCGAGCTTGCGCGCGGTCTGTCTTGCCAGCACCACGTCCTGTTCGATGCGAACCGCCTGAGTGCCGCTTCTGAGAACGTTCATTCCGACTGCACGCGTTCACGCAGGAGGCTCATGCCGCGCTCCACGTTCAGAGCGGTGATCACGCCAGGAAGCGTCAGGCCGAGTTCGACAAGCGTGATCGCGACGGCTGGCTGCATGCCGACCACCACGGTCTGTGCATCCATGATTCGCGACAGGCCGGAAATGGTGCCGATCATGCGACCGATAAACGAGTCGACCATGTCCAGCGCGGAGATGTCGATGAGCACACCGCGCGCCGACGTCTTGCTGATCCGGTCGGAGAGGTCGTCCTGCAGCGTCATGGCGAGTTCGTCGTGCATGTCCACCTGGATGGTGACCAGCAGGAAGTCGCCCATGCGCAAGATGGGGATGCGTTCCATCAGGTCGCCTTGGTGACGGTAAGACCTGCGCGCTTCAACGCGAGCGCCAGCGCATCGGCGAGGTTTGCCTTGGTCACGATGCCCTGCAGGTCCAGACCCAGGTGCACGATGGTCTGCGCGATCTGCGGACGCACGCCGCTGATGATGGCGTCGGCACCCATGAGGCGGATGGCCGTCACCGTCTTGAGCAGGTGCTGTGCGACGAGGGTATCGACCGTGGGCACGCCGGTGATGTCGATGATGGCGATTTCCGCGCCGGTTTCCACGATGCGCTGAAGCAGCGACTCCATGACGACCTGGGTGCGCTGCGAATCCAGCGTGCCGATCATCGGCAGCGCCAGCACGCCGTCCCACAGCTTCACCACGGGCGTCGAAAGCTCGAGAAGTTCTTCCTGCTGGCGGGCAATGACTTCCTCGCGCGACTTCTGGAAGGCGCGGACGGTGTACATGCCCAGCGCGTCGAGGAGTTCGGTCACTGCCCAGAGCTGACCGCCGAGCTCGGCCGGGTTGCTTGCGTACTGTGTGTGGACGAGTTCGAACAGCGGGCGTTTCAGCGAGAAGATGAAGTTGGCCGTGGTGTGCGAGTCGAAACCCTGCAGCGCGCGGCTGCGCGAGAGACCGTCGAGGAATGCGCGAACGTCCGACCATTCGCTGGCGGCGATGTTGGCGCTGTCGCCGTTGTTGGTGCCGGCCAGCAGCAGGCGCAGGAAATCACGCGTCTGTGTCTCGAATTCGGCGTGGTTGATGCGGGAATCGCGCGAGGCACCGCTCGCGTCGAGGTTGGCTTGCCAGCTGGCCAGCAGCTGGCTCTCGTTCTTGCGGGTGGCGTCGATCGTCTGCTGGCTGAGTGCTGTCATGGTCATCCCCTTAAAGCACGTATGATGCGGCCCAGCCGTTAGCAAGGGAATAGCACACGGCATACCGGGTCCGTTGACGCCGGGTTCACACCGAACCCGTTATTTGCGTCGCCGATAACATCATCGATTACCTCGTGAAGTGCCCTTCCATGACCCAAGATAAACCGCTCTTCGTTCTCCTTGTCGAGGATGATCCCGCCATCCGCGAGATCTCCGCGATGATCCTCGAGGACGCGGGCATGACCGTGCACACCGCCTCGAGCGGCGATGAAGCGGAACGCTGGCTCGAAACCGGCAAGGCCGACGTACTGTTCACCGACGTGCGCATGCCGGGAGGGATTTCCGGGCAGGAGCTCGCCACACGTCACGCCGACATGAACGTGCTGGTGACGTCGGGCGAGGCCAAGGAGCAGCATGCGTGGCTGCAGGCGAGCATGGGTTACCTGGCCAAGCCGTATGACCGGAAGGCGTTGTTGGCCGCGCTTCGGGACGTGGCTGCCTGAGGATTGTCGCGGGGCGATGGGTACTTGCGGCAGCCCTACTTCGCGCCCACCGCAACCTTGACCCCGCGAACCTCATCCAACCCAGCCTTGGCCTTGGCGTCGTCAGGCTTCAGTTTCAGGCAGGCCTGGTAGGCTTTCATTGCGTCGTCGTAACGCTTCAGCTGCAGCAGATCGAATCCCTGCCCGGTATGCGCCCGGCACAGGAAATCGTTCTTCTCGGCGTCCTGCCAGGTATCCATGAGATCGATGTTCCGGATCGCCGCACGATAGAGCTTGTACGAGTCGTCGTAGCGACCCTGGCGCTGGTTCACGAACGCCAGCTCGCCCAGGAACTGCGAATCCTTCGGCGATAACTGCAGCGCCTTGTTCAATTCGACATCGGCTTCCGGAAAGCGGCCGAGGTCGCCATAGGCATACCCGCGCGCCCAATACGCCATCGCCCAGGCCGGGCCGATGTTGAGTACGCGCTTGCCGGTTGCCGGGTGTTTCTTGTCACCGGTCGCGAGGGCCGCATAGTCCAGGGTCAGCGCCGGTCCGCGAGCGGAATAGATCTGGTCGGGGCTGTTCGCGTATTGCTTCTCCAGCCGGGTCACGACATCCGCCAGGGGGCCGTCGATCGCCGCCTGCGGCTTCCCGGCCTTGATCATGCTGATGCCGTCGCCCACTTCCTTGTCGTCGGAATTCAACTTGACCGGCTTCTCCGACTGCGGCGTCTCCCTCGGAGGCAGCGCTGCCGCACACGCGGCAAGCGACACCACCACACACGCAACCGCGGCGCGCTTCCAGACCGTGAACATCGCAGGCACCCTCATTTTCGATGAGGCAAAGCTTGGGAAACGCACCTGTCGGCAGGCTTTCAGCAAGAAATCACGGCTCATCCGCGATCGATGATGCGGTTGATCTTGCCGCTGTGGAAACCGAATTCCGAGGTGCCCTGCATCTCGATGATGCTGCCGGCACCCGGACCATCGGGGATGTCCTCGGCGATCTCACCGTGGAATTCGATCGTCGCGATAACGACGGTGCCTTCCTCGTGCATCTTCAACAGCTTCTGATGGCGCGAGGCGAACAACGCCGCGCCCACGCGGGCCAGCTTTTCCAACTCGGCCTTGCCGTTGGTCGCCACACTCAGTTCGTCGCCGGTGTGGTGCTCGAAGCGCACGTCGTCCGTGACCAGGGCCAGCATGCGATCGATGTCGAAGTGGTTGTACGCGTCGATATAGGCATCGATGAGAGCGTGGCGTGCGGCGTCGATCATGGTCGCGGATTCCTGGGTGGTGTCGAAACGTGGCGTTCGCGGAAAAAGTCGATGAACACGCGCAGCTTGCGCGGCACGTGCACACGGCTGGGATAGTACAGATGGAAAGCGCTGAACGTCGGCCAGAAGGCTTCCAGCACGGGCAGCAGCCGGCCGCTGTCGAGGTCGGTCCGGACCAGCTCCTCGAAGTGGCAACCGATGCCGACGCCCTGCCGGGCTCCCTCGATCAGCAGGTCGGCATCGTTACTGATCATCGACGGCGTGGCCTCGACCTCGATGAGGCGGCCGTCCTGCTCGAAATCCCAGCGCATCAGGCTGCGCTCCTGGTCCAGGCGAATGCACGCGCAACGATGGGCAAGCAGGTCGGCCGGCGTGCGCGGCACGCCGTGACGGGCCAGATAGGCCGCCGAGGCGAAGCTCGCCAGCCGGTGCGGCCCGCCGATGGGCACGGCGACCACATCGTTAGCCAGGCTTTCGCCCAGGCGAAAGCCTGCGTCGAAGCTGCCCGCGATGAGGTCCTTGAAGCGGTTGTCGCAGTGCAGCTCCACGACCACGTCCGGATAGGTGTCCATGAACTGGCCAAGGTGAGGCATGACCACGAGGTCCGCCACCACGCGCGACAGGTTGATGCGCAACACGCCGGCGGGCGCCTCACGCGACTCGTCCACGGCATCCACGGCCCGGGCAATGGCGGTCAGGCCGGTCTGCGCCTCGGTCAGGAACCGGCGCCCGATCTCGGTCACGCCGACCCGTCGGGTGGTGCGGTCGAGCAGGCGCACACCCAGACGGCCCTCCAGCGTGCGGACGGTCTGTGAGAGGRCCGAGGGCGACACACCCAGTTCCCGGGCCGCGCGCGTAAAGCTCTCGTGGTGAGCGACACGGGCAAAGGCGGAAATCGCGGGCAGCAGCTCGGGCGGCATCGCAGCGTCCATTATGAAGCAGTGCTTCAAAGCCTATCACCTGATAGCCCGTTTATCCAGGGGCAATCGCGCGACTATCGTTGGCGGCATACCTCCACGGAGTACGCCCCATGAGCAAGCGCCTCAACGACTACATCACCCTCGGCCGCTCCGGCCTGCGCGTCAGCCCCGTCTCGCTGGGCACGATGACCTTCGGCGAGGAATGGGGCTGGGGTGCCGGCGAAACCGAGTCCCGCACCATGCTCGACACCTACATGGAACGCGGCGGCAATTTCATCGACACCGCCAACTTCTATACCGGCGGCACATCGGAAACCCTGCTTGGCAAGTTCCTCGCCGGCCGCCGCGACCACGCGGTGATCGCGACCAAGTACTCGCTGACGACCGACCCCACCAACGCCAATGCCTCCGGCAACCATCGCCGCAACATGGTTCGGGCGGTCGAAGACAGCCTGCGCCGCCTCGACACCGACTACATCGACCTCTACTACCTGCACGTGTGGGATGGCCTGGTGCCGGTCGACGAAATCATGCGCGCGTTCGACGACCTCGTCCGCAGCGGCAAGATCGTCTACGCCGGCATCTCCGATACCCCGGCGTGGCAGATCGCCCGCATGCAGACACTGGCCGACCTCCGCGGCTGGGCGCCGCTGGTCGCGCTGCAGATCGAGCACAGCCTCATCGAGCGCACGGTGGAGCACGACCTCCTGCCGATGGCACAGGAACTCGGCCTCGGCGTGCTGGCGTGGTCGCCGCTGGGCAGCGGCGTGCTGTCGGGCAAGTACTCGCGGGCGGACGTCGAAAAGCATAAGGGTGGCGACATGTTCAACGGTGGTCGTGCCGCTGTTGCCGCCGGCATGGGTTCGCTGAGCGAACACAACCTCGACATCGTCGATGCACTGAAAGCTGTCGCGGAAGACGTGGGGCATACCCCGGCGCAGACCGCCATCGCCTGGCTGCTCGCGAAGCAAGCCCCGACGATCATCCCGATCCTCGGCGCACGCACCGCCGCACAGTTCGAAGAAAACCTCGCCGCCCTGGAAGTCACCTTCACCGACGAACAGATCCGCAAACTCGACGAAGCCAGCGCCATCAGCCCGATCTTCCCGCACTCGTTCCTGCCGCGCGTACACGACACCGTCCGGGGCGGCGCCAACGTCACCCGCGTATAGGTGCGTTCTTCTGTAGGAGCCGATTCATCGGCGAACGGGTGCTCGCGGTAACGTTGCCCGCTGCCGCGGGATCGCCGATAAATCGGCTCCTACCGAGCAAGGGGATGCGCGTCCGGGGTGTCCACGGCATACGTCCGCGGACACACCCATGGTTGGCGAGATCCGGCCTTGCCAACGACTCTCCCTTGGCCCGCCGCTTGCAACACCGCCCCCGACCACAAGGAGCGGCTATGGCAGGCATATCGAAGCGGGTGTGGGTTTTTCTGATCGCAACAGGCGGCATGACAGCACTCGCCCACGCGAACGAACCACCCCCGGTGCATTACGACATCGGCCTCGACGTGAAAGAAAACACCGTCGGAGGCATCACCGTCCGGGCTAGCGTGCGCACCGGCGACGATGGCACCGTCGACTTCGATCCACCGAAGCAACCTCCGGCCGAGGTGCATGCTGAGAGCGGCCAACTCGACACCTCAGTGGCCGGCCGCTGGCGGGTAACAGCCACACCCGGCACGGACATCGTGCTTGCGTGGCGAACCCCGACGCCCGAGCCCATCTCCGCTCCCGACTGGGTGGCCTGGGAAAAGGTCATGCGCCCTAACGGCGCGGTGTTCTCGTATGGCGCGATCTTCCTTGCCATTCCGAGAGGTCCCGCGACGCGGGAGGCAACCGCAACGATCGCATTGCCCTCTGGTTGGCGTGCCTCCACGGCCCTGGCAAACGACACGCTGACCACAGGAGACCTTGCGTATACGTCCATCCTGGCTTCGCGTGACCTCTACTCGACCACGCGTCCGATCGGAACGACCACATTGCGCATCAGTTCCATCGGCACTCGCCAGCAAGAAACTGACGCGATCGCCACGCAGATGGCCTCCTTGTTGAGTGCATTGCGCAGCAGTGCAAACCTCCATGGCACCCACAGCGACAACGGCTCCACGCAACTGACGGTGAACCTGACGACTTTCAATGCAGGCGGAGGCCAGGGCAGCAGCGCCGGCGGGTCATCAGCAACGGTGTTTCTTTCTCACGAGGATCCTGCGCGAGGCTGGCTGTTCGAGGTACTGCGCAGTCTGGCGGCGGCGAATGACCCTGCGGCAGACACGTCCAACGCGTGGTTTACCCAGGGCTTCAACGCCTATCGCGTGGCCAGTGTGCTTCGTGCAGAGGGCATGCTCGACGACGTCACGTTCGCCCAGCACGTAGATCGAACGCTCGGCGCGTACGGTGGATCGCCCCTCCGGCGCGTGTCGAACGCGCGGGTAGTCGAGGACTACGACCGTATTCGCGAGATGCAAAGCCTGCCCGCCGCGCGTGGCGAGCTCTTCGCCTGGCTGGTCGATGCGCGAATGAAAGGGGCGACCCAGGGCCGAAAGGACCTGGCGGATGCGCTCCGCAGGATGGACGCCGAACCGGCCACGATGAGCGCCACCCGGGACCCGGGTCCAACCTTGATCGCTGCCGTCGCCGCCGAAGGTGGCGGCGACATCGCGCCGCTCTACCAGCGCTACATCGTCGATGGCGAGCTGCTGCAGCTGCCACGTGATGCGCTCGGCCCCTGCTTCAGCATCGGTACCGTCGCCTACGACTACGGCTGGCAGCAACAGCATGTTTTCGCCAAACCACCAAGCCAGTGCAACACCGCCGCCATGTAGGAGCCGATTCATCGGCGAACGGGTGCTTGCATCGAACTGGCCCGCTGCCGCGGGATCGCCGACGAATCAGCTCCTACCGGGCGAGCGACGCGGTCGCTAGCCTTGCCGGATGACGGCCACCCCCGTATGTTCCGTTCTTCCGTCCCGATCGAGCTGCCGCCGATGTCGCACCCGCAGGAATCGCCACCCGAACAGCACCTCAGGCGTAGCCTGTCGAACCGACACCTGCAGCTGATTGCCATCGGCGGCGCCATCGGTACCGGCCTGTTCATGGGCTCGGGCAAGACGATCAGCCTGGCTGGACCGTCCATCCTTTTCGTTTACCTGATCATCGGCGTGATGCTGTTCTTCGTCATGCGCGCCATGGGCGAGCTGCTGCTCTCCAACC
>NZ_JBFUJE010000018.1:0-25435 GCF_056401535.1 Luteibacter sp. P4_E6
GGGCATCCACCCCGGTGGCCTTCACCGGAACAGAACAAACGAGTCACCAGAACAAAGCATCCACGGACYGGAATGCCAAGCGTCTCCCCAGATGCCACCGGGCTTCCCGGTGGCCTTTTTGAGTCAGGTGCTTGTCAGATAAGGATTTCATCGTTAGATAGCGCTCTCCCAAGCGTTACGTAGACAGTGTGCCGTTGTAAATAATTTGTTGACACGACAAGCCCCCTAAGCCTATGTTCGGCATCGACGAATCTGGGCGGGGCATTCACAAACTGTGATGCTGCTCCCGTTCAGTACGAGTCGTAGGACTTGTCGGGAGCAGTTTTTATGGGGGCGCTTGTCACTCTGGGAGGAGTGGCGGTGATTCCATCCCCTTGAAACGAGCACCGACGAGGCCGCCAATTTTTTACCGGCCTGGCGTCGGTTTTTGCTCGTTTTCAGACCCGGTTGGGTCGATCTGGGGAGATTTGCTCATGAGTTCTCGCATCATCCGGCAGGGTTCCGCCCTGCGTCATTCGGCGTTGGCTATTGCCCTCGCGATGGGTCTGGGCAGCACGGGCGTCGTTTTCGCCCAGGCCACCAGCGGTAACATCTTCGGTACCGCCCAGCCGGGCGACACCGTTCAGATCACCGGCAACACCGGCTTCAACCGCGAAATCCCGGTTGACGCGTCGGGCCGTTTCCAGATCAGCAACGTGCCCGTCGGCACGTACAACGTCGACCTCAAGCGCAACGGCGCCGTCGTCGATTCCCGCAAGAACGTCAGCCTGACGGTTGGCAAGGGTTCGGACGTCTCGTTCGCCGCCGCAGCAACCGCCGCCTCGGCGCAGTCGCTCGACTCGGTCACGGTCACCGCCAACAGCCTGCCGCCGGTCGACGTCTCGACGGTCGACTCGCGCACGGTCATCACCTCCGAGCAGCTCGCCAAGCTTCCGCTCGCCCGTACTGCCGAAGCGATCGCGCTGCTGGCTCCGGGTGCTGTCGGTGGTAGCGGCTACTTCAAGGGTCCGACCGGTAACAGCCTGGTCTCGATCGCGGGCGGCTCGGTTACCGAGAACGCGTACTACATCAACGGCTTCAACACCACGGATCCGCTCAGCGGCTTCGGCGGCATCACCCTGCCTTACGGCGCGATCGACCAGCAGGAAATCCTCGCTGGCGGTTACGGTGCGGCCTATGGTCGTTCGGCCGGTGGCGTGATCAGCCAGGTCGGTAAGCGCGGCACGAACGAGTGGCACTTCGGTGCACAGATCCTGTGGGAACCCAGCGGCGCCGCCTCGGCACCGGGTAACGATCACTATGTGATCGACAGCCCCAACCATTCCGCCGGCGATATCTACAAGTACAACCAGCGCGATAAGCAGACCCGCACCGTCGAGTCGGCCTACGTCGGTGGTCCGCTGATCAAGGACAAGCTGTACATCTTCCTTGCCGCCGAGCAGGAGCGTACCGAGGCGACCAACGTCAAGACCCAGGACACGCCGACCTACCAGGATCAGCACACCCGCAATCCGAAGTACTACGCCAAGCTCGACTGGAACATCACCGACAGCAACATCCTCGAAGTTACCGGTGCGTCGAACAAGCAGAACTACAACGCTTCGCAGTACAACTTCGACTACAACACGCTGCAGCGCGGCGCGTACATCGGCCAGGACACCTCGGGTAACCCGACGTTGAACAAGACCGGCGCGGATCTGTACTCGGCCAAGTTCACCAGCTACATCACGGACGACCTGACCCTGACGGCCCTCTACGGCAAGATGAAGGGCACGTACTCGACGGACGTTTCGTCGTCGACCAACCCGCACATCACCAGCCCGGCCTTCCAGGATCCGGCGCTGAACGGCGGCAACCCGATTACGAACGACAATCCGGCTGCCACGTCGTTCGCTGCGAACCACAAGTCGACCAACACGAACCTGCGCATCGATCTGAGCTATCACATCGGCGATCACACGATCACCGCTGGTATCGATAACCAGAATATTCGCGACAAGGACGACGGCCAGTTCACCACCGGTCCGGGTTATGCGTGGGTCTACGGCCAGACCGATGAAGGCGCGCCGATCGTTGGCGAGCCGGGCGCGAGCAACTACGTCGGCAACCCGGGTCCGGGCGGCTATTTCGTCGACAAGTACAAGTTCAACACCACCGCCTCGGTCCGTACGACGCAGCGCGCGCAGTACATCGAAGATTCCTGGCAGGTCAACGACCGCTGGCTGGTGAAGGTCGGTCTGCGTAACGACCAGTTCACCAACTACGATACGAGCGGTTCGGCGTACCTGCGCCTGCGTAGCCCGCAGTGGGCGCCGCGCCTCGGTGCCACCTGGGATGTCAACGGCGATTCCAGCCTGAAGATCTACGCCAACGCGGGTCGTTACTACCTCGCGATGCCGGCATCGGTCGCTCTGCGTTCGGCAGGTCAGTCGCTCTACACCCGCGAGTACTTCACCTACACGGGTATCGATTCGCTCGGCCAGCCGACCGGCCTGACCCCGATCCAGACCGCCACCGGCGGCCCGATCTCGGCCAACGGCGAGTACGGCATCCAGCGCGATCCGAACACGGCTGCTTCGCGCAACCTGAAGTCGGAATACCAGGATGAGTTCATCCTCGGCTTCGACAAGACCCTGGGCGACAAGTGGGTCTACGGCGCGAAGGCCACGCTGCGCAAGCTGCGTAACGCCATCGATGACGTCGGCGATTCCGACATCATCCGTCAGACGCTGATCAACCAGGGCGTCGATCCGACCACGATCGGTACGATCCAGGGTAGCTACCTGTTCAACCCGGGCCGCGCTTCGCAGTTCCTGGTGCCGAACACGCAGGGTGGTTACTACCAGGCCAACGTGTCGAATGGCGACTTCGGCTTCCCGAAGCTGCAGCGTAACTACTACGGTCTCGAGATGTACCTCGAGCATCCGTTCGATGGTAAGTGGTACGGCAAGCTCGACTACGTCTACTCGAAGAGCTACGGCAACTCGGAAGGTCAGGTCCGCTCGGACATCAACCAGAAGGACGTCTCGGCGACGGTCGACTGGGACTTCCCGCAGCTGATGGAATACTCGGGTGGCGAGCTGTCCAACAGCCGCCGTCACGTGGTCAAGGCCTACGGCTCCTACCAGCTGACGGAAGAGTTCCTGCTCTCCGGCAACCTGTCGATCTCGTCGGGTGCGCCGAAGTCGTGCCTTGGTCAGTACGGTGCGGATCAGTCCRATCCGGTCGGCTACGGTGATTTCTATCACTACTGCTACGGTCAGCCGTCGTCGCCGGGTTCCATGGGTCACACCCCGTGGCTCTACCTGTTCGACCTGAGCGCTGAGTACCGTCCGGTCTGGGCCGACAAGAAGCTCGCGTTCAACATCACGGTGTTCAACGTGTTCAACAGCCGCGAAACGATGCAGATCTATCCGCAGGCTGGTACCTCGTCGGGCGTCGAGTCGAACTACAAGGCGACGGTGTTCTCGTCGACCCCGCGTTACGCTCGCTTCGGTATCACCTACGACTTCTGATCCATCGAAGTCGGATCGAAGCCACCAGCCTTCGGGTTGGTGGCCTGGATCGCAAGAAAAGGCCACCTTCGGGTGGCCTTTTTTTTGGAAGTGGTCTGTTCGCAAACCGTTTGTCGATCAGGGGCTTGCCGATTTTCGGCATTTCTGACTGCCAGCTTGCCAACCGGCCCGCAGTTACGAATTCCTAGGGATTTTCACCCTTGACTTTTCCAGCGGCGCATTTGCCGGTATGCTCCAAGGTTCCCCCCGGAAGGTCTTGCGCCATGCGCGCGCGTATCTTCCGTGACTCATACCTTCTTTCCGTTCCGTTACGAGGTTCGACCATGCGCAGGATTTTCTTGTCGCTCGCATCCGTGGCCGCACTGGCCCTCGCCGGCTGCGGCGGCTCTTCCGACAACGGCCAGCAGGCCGCGGGTGGCACGCCTGAGGCGTCCGGCCCGGCCAACGCCGTTACCGGCAGTGTTTCCCTGCGTGATGCTGGCGCCCAGCTTTCGCCAGACGCCAAGCTCGACCTGAAGCTGATCGACGTGACCGCCGAAGGCTCGCAGCCGCTGGCGACCAAGACGATCGCCCCGGTGACCCTGCCGGCGCAGTTCCAGCTCGACTTCAATGCCACGGACCTCAATCCGAACGACATGTACATCGTCGAGGTGTCCCTGCAGGACGGTGATCGTCATTACTCGTCGCCGCTGAAGACCCCGGTCCTGACCAAGGGCGCAAAGAACGTCGCGAACATCCAGCTGGTCGGCGAAGCCACGCCGGGCGAGAAGGAGCTCAACGGCTTCAACAGCGTCAAGAAGAACATCGGCGGCATGAAGGTCACCCAGGGCACGGCGCTGAAAGACGGCGAGTCCCATGGCTGGCAGATCTTCAAGAAGGGTAACGACGTCCAGTTCGTGCGCGAGCTCGTCGATTACGGCGACAAGGGCTTCACTGCTACCGACTTCGCCTACAAGAACGGCAAGCCCTGGGTCGTCATTCAGGAGAAGAAGCCGAGCAAGGACGGCAAGCCGACCTCGACCGAGCGCGCAGGCTGGAACGATGCCGGTGAGCTGGTCCTGAAGGAAAACCAGGCCGGCAGCAAGACCGACGTCCTCTCCGACGACGCCGCCAACGATCTGCGCAAGCAGGCCGAAGCGATGTACGCGAAGGCCGGCGGTAACGGCAAGAAGTAATTCGCACTACTCGCGAAGACAAAAAAACGCCGGCTTGCGCCGGCGTTTTTTTTTMGCCGCTGAAGCGGCTCCCACACAGAGCGCCAAGGGAATCCCACGTAGGGATCCCCTTGGTCGGCTTGATCAGAATGCCATCTTCACGCCGAGGTTCAGGCTGTTGTCGCGCTGGGTCTTGTCGGCGAAACGGCCGCTGTAGGCAGCCCAGGCGCTCCAGGTCTGGTTGAGGTCGGCGGTGACGCCGAGGTCCGCTGTGGCCCAGGTCTTATCGGGCGTGAAGCCCTGCAGTTCGAAGCTGCCGCTCATGCTCATGAGCCCGGCATCGATGTAACGGGCGTCGGCACGACCGTCGCGGTTATAAGCCACTTCTGCGAACGGGTGCAGCACGGTGTTACCGGACTGCCACGAACCCTGCACGCGCCAGCCGGCGGTGGCGATGCGCGAGTTACGGGTCTGCTTGCCGAAGTTCATCGCGGTGCTGTCGCCGCCGTACTCGTTATAGCCGTCGACGCGCAGCTGTTCGAAGGTGAGGCTGACGAACGGGCCGGTCTTCAGCGTCTCGCTACCGAACCACCAGCCGCCCTGCAGGCCACCGCCGACGTGCGAACCGTCAGCCTTGCCCGTTTCCGTGCGACGCGCGGCACCGAGGTCGATGCGACGGTCGATGTCGGTGAAGCTCAGCTGGCCGAAGCTGAGGAAGGTACCGACGTAGCCGCCACCGGCGTGGTAGAACGCGTAGCCCGAGCCGGCGAGATCGGTCATCTTGTAACCGCCACCGCCGGAGAAATCGGCATTGGTCGAGGCCACGCCCATGGCGACGCCCACCGAGATGTTTTCATTGACCTTGGCGTCGGCACCGATGGTCAGGTTGACGTTGTCGCTGTCGGTCTTCGGCGAGGTGTCGCCGCTCTTGAACGTCTGCTGGCCATATTCGGCCGACGCGAAGACGCGCGTACCGGCACCGAAGTTGTCGGCCATCATCTGGTTGCGCAGCACGCGGGTGTGCGCTTCGCTCGTGGCGAGACCGGCTTCGCCCAGCAGCGAGATCTTCTGCGGTGCTTCGATGATCGAGAGGGCGTACTGGCCGAGCAGGGCGTGTGCGGCCGTCGTCGGATGGATGCCGTCGGCGAACAGGTAGGTCGACGCAGCATTCGGATCGCGCAGCGTTGCCGGCGTACAGGTGATCGAACTGGCCGTGGTGCAGGCCGGCACCGTGACGTTGCTGAAGCCGTAGGTGCTCGGGCTGGCGATGACTTCGTTGAGCAGCGCGTAGGTGTCGATCGGCACGATGCCGCGCTGGGCCGAGGCCAGGCCGCCAGAGAGGATGCCGTTGTAGACCTGGGTCAGCTGGGTGATGCCTGCCGAAGCAGCGGCGCCCTGCGACATGGCCGCGGGCGTCTTGCCGACGTCTGGCAGGTTGAAGACGACGATGGTCTTCGCGCCAGCGGCCTGCAGTGCCTTGATCTGGCCGACTTCCTGCGACGCGGCGGTGGCGACGACAACCTGCGCGGTAGCCGGGTTGGCGGTCGCGGCGAGAAGGTCGTTGGCGCCGATCCACATGGTGTAGAGCGTGTTCGGGTCGGCCTTGCCGCCGGTCGAGGTCAGGTACTGCTGGATCTGCGCGCCGGTACCCGGAACCGGGTTCGGGATGGTGGCGCGGGCGCCACCGAAGGCGTAATCGGTGCCGCCGGCCAGCGACGGGTTCAGCGAGAGATTGAAGTACTTCGCGATGTTCTCGACGGCGGTCGAGCCCGGATTGGTCGTGAAGCGGGAAATGACCGGTGAGCCGGACAGAATGGAGACGTTGCCGCTATCGCTCAGGCTGTCGCCGAACGAAACGACCTGGTTGAACCCGTCGGCGTGCGCCCCGGCACTGAACAGAAGGGCCGTACCAATGGCACCGGCAAGATAGCGAATACGCATGTAGATCACTCCGTGTGTGGGGCGTTAGAGAAACGTTACGGTAATGGAAGCCATACGCCGGCGCATGCTGCGCCGCCGCACCGGCAGCCACGCAGGTCGTGGCCGTGAAATGTAGGAGCCGATACATCGGCGATCCCGCGGCAGCGGGCCAAGTTGTGGCGGGCACCCTTTCGCCGATGAATCGGCTCCTACCTGAGCGGGAGAAGCCGTGGGCGTTAAGAAATTTCTCGGAAGTTGCCGAATAAGTGCGCTTCCACCGGGCGCTCCCCGCCCGGTGGAAGCGTCGTCTTATTTCTTCTGGGCGCGTGAGAACGCGTCAGCAAAGGCGCTGTTCGCCGGTGCGGCGGCGGGCTTGGGTGGCTGCGGGGGACGGCTGCCGCCGCCCTGACCACCGCGACGATTGCCGCCACCACTACCACCACCACCGGCCGCGCCATCGTTCGGCTGTGCCGGGCGGCCACCGCGGGCTTCACCGGGCACGTCGTCCAGGCGCATGGTGAGGGCGATGCGCTTGCGCGGCAGGTCCACTTCCATGACCTTGACCTTGACCACGTCGCCGGCCTTCACCGCATCACGGGGATCCTTGACGAAGGTGTGCGACAGCGCGGACACGTGAACCAGGCCGTCCTGGTGGACGCCGATATCGACGAAGGCACCGAACGCGGCAACGTTGGTCACGCGGCCTTCGAGCACCATGCCGACCTTCAGGTCCTTCAGGTCCTCGACGCCTTCGGCGAAGCTGGGCGCGACGAACTCCGGGCGAGGATCGCGACCGGGCTTTTCGAGTTCCTTGAGGATGTCGCGCACGGTCGGCACGCCGAAGGTCGTGTCGGTGAAGTCTTCGGGCTTGAGGCTGCGCAGGAAGGACGTATCGCCGATCACCTGCTTCACTTCGCGACCGCACTGCTTGAGGATGCGCTCGACCACCGGGTACGCCTCCGGATGCACCGAGCTGGCATCCAGCGGATTGCTGCCGTCGGAAATACGCAGGAACCCCGCGCACTGTTCAAAGGCCTTGTCACCGAGGCGAGGTACCTTAAGCAGGTCCTTGCGGCTGGGGAACGGACCGTTGGCATCGCGGTGCTTGACGACGTTTTCCGCGACGCTGCTGGACAGGCCGGCCACGCGTGCGAGCAGGGGTGCCGATGCCGTGTTGACGTCGACGCCCACCGCGTTCACGCAGTCTTCGACGCGGGCGTCCAGGGCGCGCGCGAGCTTCACCTGGTTCACGTCGTGCTGGTACTGGCCGACACCGATGGCCTTGGGTTCGATTTTCACCAGTTCGGCCAGCGGATCCTGCAGGCGGCGCGCGATGGAAACGGCGCCGCGGATCGAYACGTCGACGTCCGGGAACTCCTTGGAGGCCAACTCGGATGCGGAGTAAACCGACGCGCCTGCTTCGCTGACGACGACCTTGGACAGGTTGAGGTCGGCGTGCTTCTTGATGACTTCCGCCGCGAGTTTGTCGGTCTCGCGCGAGGCGGTGCCGTTGCCGATGGCGATGAGGTTCACGCCGTGCTGCTTGCTCAGCTGCGCGATGCGCGCCACGGATTGATCCCACTGGTTGCGCGGTTCGTGCGGGTAGATCGTATCGAACGCGACCAGCTTGCCTGTGRCATCCACGATCGCCAGCTTGCAGCCGGTACGGATGCCCGGATCCAGGCCCATGACCGTCTTCGCGCCGGCGGGTGCGGCGAGCAGGAGGTCCTTCAGGTTGTCGCCAAACACGCGGATGGCTTCGTCCTCGGCGCCTTCGCGCACGCGGCCGAACAGATCGAGCGTGAGGTGGAGATGCAGCTTCACGCGCCAGGTCAGTCGCACGGTTTCGCGCAACCAGGCATCGGCAGCGCGGTTTCGATTGACGATACCGGCACGCGCGGCGACACGGCCTTCGCCCTCGGCATGGCCCTGGTCGGCGTCGGTGCCGGGGTTGAGGTCGATCTCGAGCACACCTTCGTTGCGTGCGCGCATCAGCGCGAGCAGGCGGTGCGAGGGGATCTTCGACACGGCTTCGCTATGGTCGAAGTAGTCGCGGAACTTGGCGCCTTCATTCTCCTTGCCGGCAACGACGACGGCGCGGATCTGGCCCTTTTCCCACAGCCAGTCACGAAGTTCGCCGACGAGCGCGGCATCTTCCGCGATGGACTCCATGAGGATGGCACGCGCGCCGTCCAGGGCGGCCTTGGTGTCGGCAACGCCCTTATCGGCGTCGACGAAGCCCGCAGCGAACGTTTCCGGGTCTTGCGTGGGGTCTTCGCGCAGGCCGAGCGCGAGCGGCTCCAGGCCGGCTTCGCGGGCGATCTGGGCCTTGGTGCGGCGCTTGGGCTTGAACGGGAGGTAGAGATCCTCCAGACGCGCCTTGGTGTCGGCGCTGAGCAGATCCRCCTTGAGGGCGTCGGTCATCTTGCCCTGTTCGACGATGCTGTCGAGGATGGSAGCGCGGCGGTCTTCGAGCTCGCGCAGGTAGCGCAGYCGCTCYTCGAGCAGACGCAGCTGAATGTCATCCAGACCGCCGGTCACTTCCTTGCGGTAGCGGGCGATGAACGGCACGGTGGCGCCGCCGTCGAGAAGTTCCACCGCTGCGCGAACCTGTTCGGGCTTCGCGGCGATGTCCTGGGCAATTCGTTGTTCGATGCTCTGCATGTGGTTCCTGTGCGTTGCTCGGCCGGCCGAAACGTCGGTTCGAGCCGTAGATGATAGCAAGCACAGGCGAGGCCCCGGCCGGGAGGCCGGGAGGCCGGGAGGCCGGGGCGGGCAGGGCGATCAGGCGTCGAAGCGGCCGCTATCGCCGTTGCGTGGCGCGGCGACCGGCGCCGTGGCCTGGTCCGCACGACCCGTCAATACGTAGGTCTTGGCCAGGAGGTCATGCACGCCCTGCTTGCGCTGGGTGAAGGCGGCGACCACGTAACAGATCAGCGGAAGCGGCACCGGAAAGCGCAGCACGTTGGTCAGGCGTACGGCATTGCGGCCGGCACTGCGGGCGAGCGAGATGCGCTGGCCCTCGGTGTCGGTGACGCGGATGCCGACGGCCATCTTCCCCGGGGTGGCCTGCCACTTCGAAGCCTCGAAGAGCGTGTAGTACACGAAGCCGACGACCATCAGGACGTAAGTGATCGGCAGCATGGCCTCGCCGTACGCCTGCAGCGCTGCGACCTGGTCGGTCTTCATCTGCTCCATGAAGCTGGTCGCGATGGCGCTGAGCCCCATGCCCAGCGCGATGAAGGTGAACGGCACGATGAGGATGAGGTAGTCGATCACCCAGGCGCCGAAACGCAGCCAGAAGCCCGCGTATTCCGGCGTAGCCACGTCGGTGACGCCCAGGAAGGGCGGCGGAGACGGCGGCATGGGTGGGACGCCCTCGGCGGCGGCGGGGCGCTCTTCCGGGAACAGCTCCCCCAGCGGACGCCAGTCGACCATGCCGTCGTACCAGCCGAGTTCGTCGGCGCGGCAGGTGCCGTCACGCAGCCACTGACGGATTTCGTCGTCCGTGTAGGGACCAAAGCGCTCACCGTTACGTCCGATCCAGACTTGCATGGCCTACCTTTTCACTGATGCACTGACTATCGTCGATGATGCCAGATGGACCAGCGCGCCGCCGCCTGCTGGTTGGCACATGCGCCTACGCGGCGCGGCGCTTCAGGTGCACCAGCAACAGCGAGATCGCTGCCGGGGTCACGCCGCTGATACGCGATGCCTGGCCGATGGTGACGGGAAGCGTCCGCTTCAGCTTGAGCAATACCTCAGCGGAGAGTCCTCGCACGCGGTCGTAGTCGAAACCTTCGGGAATCGCCGTGGCCTCATGTCGGCGCTGACGCTCGATCTCGTCGCGCTGGCGCTCCAGGTAGCCGGAATACTTCGCTTGCACCTCCACCTGCGTGGCGACTTCCGCGTCCTCCACTGGGGGCCCCAGTTCGGGCACGCCGGTGAGGGTGGCGTAGTTGAGTTCGGGCCGACGAAGCAGGTCCAGGGCGTGCGTTTCGCGGCTGACCGCGATACCTAGCGAGCGCTCGATAGCGGCGCCCAGCGCATTGGTCGGCGCCGCCCAGATGCCGCGCAGGCGCGCGGTTTCGCGCTCGGCCGCGTCGCGCTTGGCCTCGAAACGACGGAAGCGTTCCTCCGAGACGACGCCGCGCGCGTAGCCGTGTGGCGTCAGGCGGAGGTCGGCGTTGTCTTCGCGCAGGTGCAGGCGGTACTCGGCGCGCGAGGTGAACATGCGATACGGCTCGATCGTGCCGTTCGTCGTGAGGTCGTCGATGAGGACGCCGATATAGGCCTCGTCGCGGCGCGGGTACCACGGCGTTTCGCCGCGCACGGCAAGCGCAGCATTCATGCCGGCGATGAGTCCCTGCGCGCCCGCCTCTTCGTAACCGGTCGTGCCGTTGATCTGCCCGGCGAAATACAGCCCGGGAATGCCCTTGGTTTCCAGCCACGGATGCAGGCCGCGCGGATCGAAGTAGTCGTATTCGATGGCGTAGCCCGGGCGTGTGATGTGCGCGCGCTCGAAACCGGGGATGGACCGCACCAGCGCGTACTGGATGTCGAAGGGCAGGGAGGTGGAAATGCCGTTGGGGTAGATCTCAAAGGTGTCCAGGCCTTCCGGTTCGACGAAGATCTGGTGCGAGGTCTTGTCGGCGAAGCGGACCACCTTGTCTTCGATCGACGGGCAATAACGTGGGCCGACCCCTTCGATCTGTCCGCTATACAGCGGTGACCGATCGAGCGAGCCGCGGATCAGGTCGTGGGTGGCTTCGGTGGTGTGGGTGATCCAGCAACTCACCTGCCGCGGGTGTTCCGCTGCCGAGCCCATGTACGAGAAGTGCGGCATCGGGTCGTCGCCCGGTTGCTCCTCGAGTACCGAGAATTCGATGCTGCGGCTGTCGATGCGCGGCGGGGTACCCGTCTTGAGGCGGTCGGCGGCGACCGGCAGCTCGCGCAGCTTCGCGGCGAGCGTCGACGCCGGCGGATCGCCCGCCCGGCCACCGGCGTACTGCGCCGAACCGATGTGGATCTTGCCGGCAAGGAAGGTGCCTGCGGTCAGCACGACGGCGGGCGCGTGGAAGTCGAGGCCCATCTGGGTACGCACGCCGGCGACGCGACCATCGATGAGGATGAGGTCGTCGACGGCTTGCTGGAACAGCACGAGATTGGGCTGCGTTTCCACCATGAGCCGGATCGCCGCCTTGTAGAGCGAGCGGTCGGCCTGGCAGCGTGTCGCGCGGACGGCCGGGCCCTTGGACGCATTGAGCGTGCGCCACTGGATGCCGGCGCGATCCGCCGCACGGCCCATGGCGCCACCGAGGGCGTCGATCTCCTTGACCAGGTGCCCCTTGCCAATGCCGCCGATGGCCGGGTTGCAGCTCATCTGGCCGATCGTTTCGATGTTGTGGCTGAGCAGCAGGGTGCGGGCGCCGGCGCGAGCAGACGCGAGCGCGGCTTCGGTGCCGGCGTGTCCGCCACCGACCACGATCACGTCGTAGGTTTCTGTATGCAGCATGGTCAGGGTTTCGGGCGTAGGGCCAAGGCGGCCATTTTACGCCTGCCGGACGAACCGCGCTGCGTTGCAACGCGGTTCGCCTTCGGCAGGTTCTGGCATGGCTTGTGCTTGCTATTCCGTGCACTTCACCCGGGCAGACGCTGCGCGATCACACGCGCGCCGAGACCGAACGACAGGGGTTTGGTCGTGTGCCGGGAGAAGGAAGCGGGATGTGGGCAAGGATGCCCCATTCGGTTTATCGAATGAGATCTGGCGCCCGGCGGTCTCAGGAACAGGGGGAATCCAGGATGACCGTGCTGCCGGGCGCCAGAAACCGAGTGACTGGCACGAAGAGCCGAGGCCAACGCCTCGGCTTTTTTTCGTTGAATTGAACACTACACCGAACGAATGAACTGTGTGTGACTTTTTCGTCAACGAAGTGCTCGATTTCGGCAATTGGTGACGCAGTACGTCAGTTTCTCCTGCGGAGCGAGACCCTGTGTGATCCAGCGCACATTTTATCGCGCGGTGAAACGCGTGGCACGGCCGATGCATTGCAGCATCGTGACCACCGAGGGAAGGGGCTGAACGCCATGAACGCTGTCATGTCCACTAACGAACCCATGATTCGCCACCACGATCTGCTCATCGAAATGGGCAGCCTGGAAATGGCGATGGAAAGGCTCAACGAACGCAACGCCGCGGAACAGGGCCGCCTTCGTCCGCGCATCGAGCAGCGCCTCGCGCGCATTCGCGAAGCACTGGCCGGACTGAACGACTGACCCTGGGCTCAGCCCAGGGCGACCCGGGCGAGGATATCGGTCAGGTCGCGCGACAGATCCTTGCGTGCAGCCAGTTCCGCAACCACGGCATGCGCTGACTCGCGACGTAGGGGCTCCAGGCGCTTCCACCCATTGAAGGCCGTCGCCACGCGCGCGGCGACCTGCGGATTGAGGGCGTCGATCGCCACGAGGCGGTCCGCCAGCCAGCGATAGGCCGCGCCGTCCGCACGGTGGAAGCCGCTCGGATTGGCCCGCGCGAAGCTGCCAAGCAATGACTGCACACGGTTCGGGTTCTTCAGCGTGAACGCGTCGTCGCGTTCCAGCGTCTGGATACGCCCCAGGGCCGTCTCGCCCGGCAGCTGCGCCTGCACGGCAAACCACTTGTCGAGCGCAAGGGCGTTCGACTCGTACTTCTTGCGGAAGTGGGCGAAGGCCGGAGCCGCGCCTGCGGGATCGATCGTCGCCAGCGTCGCCAGCGCCGCCAGGCGGTCGGTCATGCCCGGTGCTTCGTCGTACTGCGCGCGAGCCAGCTCGCGGGCGTGGTTCTCGTCGACCAGCGAAAGCAGGTCCAGCACACGACGCTTCAGCTGGCGCTGGGCCTGGCTTGCCGCATCGAGCGATCCGCTGGTGGCGGTGCGAAGGACGTCGTAACGCGCGCGTAGCGCAGGGACGCCGATCTTGCTGGCCAACGCCTGCAGCATGGCCTGACGGCTGGCGCGGATGCGGTCCGGATCTCGCTCGGGCTGGCGCTCGACCAGCTCGATCTCACCCGGTGGAGTGAGCAGTTCGGCGAGCAGCGCGTCTTCGACGGAGGGATCGCCGAACAGTTGGGCGAGCGCCGTCGTCCAGGCGCCGATAGCCGCACCGTCGTCCTTTCGGTCGCGACAGTCGTCGTAGGCGAGGCCCGCGAGCTGCTGCCCGGCTTCCCAGCGGTTGAAGCCGTCCGGATCGTGGCGAAGCAACACGCCCAGTTCTTCTGGCGCGTAGTCGAACTCGAGGATCACCGGCGCCGAGAACCCGCGTAGCAGCGAGGGGACCGGCGCGCTGTGGATGTCTTCGAAGACGATGCTGCGTTCGGCGCCATCGAGCACGATCGTGCGCTCGGCAGCGCCCGTCGTGGCCTCGCCCTCGAGCCGCAGCGGCAGCGCCTTGCCCGTCGCGTCGAACAGTGACAACCGCACCGGGATGGGCAGCGCGTGTTTGACCGTCTGCCCGGCGCTGGCCGGCGTGCGTTGGCGCAGGGTGAGCCGATAGCGCGATTGCGCCGCGTCGTAGCGCGCTTCAGCGGTCAGGCGCGGCGTCCCTGCCTGGCTGTACCACGCCAGATAAGCAGACAGATCGGTGCCATTGGCGTCGCCCAGGGCCTTCAGGAAGTCCTCGATCGTGGCGGCATCGCCGTCGTGGCGATCGAAGTAGAGGTCCATGCCCTTGCGAAAGCCGTCGCGGCCGAGATGGCCGGCGAGCATGCGGACCAGCTCGGAACCTTTCTCGTACACGGTGGCGGTATAGAAGTTGTTGATCTCGCTGTACTGCGACGGACGTACCGGATGCGACAGCGGACCGGCATCTTCGGGGAACTGCGCACGGCGCAGCAACGCAACGTCTTCGATGCGCTTGAGCGAGACCGAATTCATGTCTGCGGAGAAGCTCTGCTCGCGGAACACCGTGAGCCCTTCCTTCAGGCTGAGCTGGAACCAGTCGCGGCAGGTGACGCGGTTGCCGCTCCAGTTATGGAAGTACTCGTGGGCGACGACGGCTTCCACGTGGCGGTATTCGTCATCGGTGCTCGAATCCGGGTCGGCCAGGAGGTACTTCGCGTTGAAGATGTTGAGACCCTTGTTCTCCATCGCGCCCATGTTGAAGTCGTGGGTGGCGACGACGTGGAACACATCGAGATCGTAGTTGCGCCCGTACGCGCGCTCGTCCCACTGCATGCTGCGGATGAGGGAGTCCATCGCGTAGTCGCAGCGATCGATGACATCGGGCTCGGCCCAGATGTGCAGCGCCACCGCGCGGCCATCGGCCGTGGTGTAGTCGTGGCTGATCCGTTCCAGGCGTCCCGCGACCAGGGCGAACAGGTAACTCGGCTTCGGATGAGGATCCACGAAGCGTGCCCAGTGACGGCCATCGGGCAGGTCGCCCTCGCCGTCGGGATTGCCGCCGGCGAGCAACACCGGGAAACGCTGGCGGTCGGCGCGCAGCGTCACCGTGTACTTCGAAAGGACATCGGGCCGATCGGGGAAATAGGTGATGTGACGGAAGCCTTCGGCTTCACACTGGGTCAGCAGGAAACCGCGGTCGCGGCTGCCGGAAAGGTACAGGCCCTCGAAGGCGGTGTTCTCCGCCGGCCGGACCGCCACGCGGGCACCCAGGATGCAGCGGTCGGCGTCCACCGCGACTTCCAGCATGCCATTGGCGAGGATGTACTCGCCGTCGCCCAGCCGTCGCCCATCCAGGGTCAGCTCGAGTAACTCGATGCCTTCGCCGTTCAGGCGAATGGGCTCGTCGGCCTGCCGCACCAGGGTAAGGCGGCTGATGACCTCGGTGTGGTCGATACCGAGGTCGAACTCGAGAGCCACCTCCTCCACGGCCCATGCAGGCGGGCGGTAGTCGGCGAGGCGGATAACGGACGTGGGGGCGTCGGAACGATCACTCATGGCGGTAAGACAACACATGTTCTGGTCTGACAGGCAGGCTAACATGCGGTCGGATTCGTCAAAAGGAAGCCTCCCCATGTCCCGATTCACCGTGACGCGCTCCACCCTGGGCGCCAACGAGTTGGTGGTGCTGGTCGATGCCGATGCCGATCGCGAGGTCCGTATCGCCCGGCGTGGCGCCACCGTGCTCTCGATCACCACCCGCTGGCGCGACGAGACGCGCGCCGTGACCGACGGTTTTCGCAACGAAAAGGAGCTGGTCGGACATAAGGGGTCGCGCTTCGCCATCATGACGCCGTTCGCCAACCGCGTTAACGATTCGCGCTACACCTTTGAAGGAACCACTTACGACTTGCAGCCAGGTGCTGTCGGCGCCGATCGCGCCAGTCGGCACGGGTTCCTCCGCGGAACGCTGTTCGACGTGCAGCGCGAACATGGCGACGATGATAAGGCGTCGGTCACGCTCGTCACCGACGCGATCCGCCCGGGCGTCAATCCCGGGTACCCGTTCGCGCTCGATTTCAGCGTGACCTTCACCCTCGACGAGCACGGTCTCACGGTGGAAGCGAAGACGCGTAATGTCGGCGAACACGCCGCGCCCACGTTCTTCGGCTGGCATCCGTACTTCCGACTCTCGGATCATCCAATCGAGACCTGGGAGCTTCAGGTGCCCGCGGACAAGGTCATCGCCACGGACAAGGATTTCATTCCCCTGCCGGGCACCAGCGCCTGGCAAGCGATGGACAAGGCCGACCGTTCGCTCGATTTCCGCAAGGCGCGCCCCATCGGTGGTACCGAACTCAACCACACCTATGCCGACCTCCAGCTCGACTCGGATGGCAAGGCGCGCACGCATCTGCGCGACCCGAAAACGGGTGCGGGCATCGCCGTGTGGCAGGAGCGAGGCGTCATGCTCGTATTCACGGCAGACACTGCAGACCGCGACGCGCGCAAGTCTGTGGCGCTGGAACCGATGGAATGCATGCCGGATGCCTTCAATCGCGACGACTGCACGCCATTGATCACACTGGCCGCCGGCCAGGAGCGTCGCTTCGTCTGCGGTGTGGAGTTCGATACGTGACCTTGCCGACCTTCGCCGACGTACGCGACGCCGCTGCGCGCATCGCACCCCATGCGCTGGTGACACCCATACTTCGCAGCGACCGCATCGACGCGCTGGCCGGCGCGGCGGTCGTCTTCAAGTGCGAGAACCTGCAGCGTGGCGGGGCCTTCAAGTTTCGCGGCGCGACCAACGCCGTGTGGTCACTGAGCGACGAAGACGCCGCACGCGGTGTCGTCACCCACTCCTCAGGCAATCACGGGAATGCCCTCGCGATGGCGGCGCGCACGCGCGGGATCACGGCGCACGTCGTGGTCCCCGAAGGCGCCGTGAAAACCAAGGTGGATGCGATCGTCGCGGCAGGCGCTTCCGTACATCGTTGCGCGCCGACGACGGCCGCGCGCGAGGCGAAAGCCGCCGAACTGATCGCCAGCACGGGCGCGACCCTCGTGCATCCCTATGCCGACTCCCGAGTCATGGCAGGTCAGGGAACGCTCGTGCCGGAGCTTTTGCGGCAGTCTCCCGGGATCGACACGATCATCTTTCCCGTGGGCGGTGGTGGGTTGGCCTCGGGGTGTTCGATCGCCGCTCATGGCATCGACCCTGCCATCACGTTGTTCGGTGCCGAGCCCGAGGGCGCTGACGATGCCGCACGCTCGCTGGAAGCCGACGTGCGTGTCGGGCCGTTCACGCCGCACACGATTTGCGACGGGCTGAGAACACTGATCGGCGAACCGAACTTTCATGTCCTGCGCGAGCAGGGCGTCACCGTGCTGCGTGTCAGTGATGCCGAAGTCATTGCCGCCATGCGCCTGCTCTGGTCCGAGTTGCGCATCGTGGTCGAGCCATCGAGCGCGACCGTTCTTGCCGCTTTGCTGCGGCATCCGGAGCGAATCAGGGGACGACGCGTCGGTGCGGTATTGACTGGCGGCAACGTCGATCTGGACGACCTTCCCTGGTAAGCATTCGCACGGCCCACGCTATCTGAAGCGGACATCCGCAGCCGCTTTGCGTGGCTATTCTCGTCCCTTCTTCAGGACGTGTGAGACGGGACATGCGATGCGCCTGGGCCGAGCAGAACGACGCTGAACGCGTCTATCACGACACCGAGTGGGGGCTGCCGGTCCGCGACGATCGCCATCTCTTCGAATTGATCACGTTGCGCGGGGCGGCGGCCGGTTTGTCATGGCGAACGGTGCTTGGAAAACGTGAACACTACCGCCGGGCCTTTCACGATTACGACCTGGTGCGCATCGCCGCCATGACTGACGACGAACTCGCCGTGGTTCGTCGTGACCGCGGCATCATTCGTCATCGCCTCAAGATCGCCTCGGTGCGTGGCAATGCGAGGGCGGCACTCCGGTTGATCGAAAGCGAGGGCTCGCTGTCGAGGTTTCTTTTTGCCCTCGTTGATGGCGAAGCTATCTCCACGCCGCCGCGTTACATGTTCGGCCTGCGCTCGCGTAGCGATGCGTCCGATGTCATGAGCGCGACGCTGAAAAAGCGGGGGTTTCGTTTCGCGGGCACGGCCATCTGTTATGCGCTGATGCAGGCCACCGGCATGGTCGACGGTCACGAGCCCGGTTGTAAGCACCGCGCAGGCCCCTGACGCACGTCCATCAGAAGGGCGTCTTTCGCCGCGAGCCGCGCAGGTTCTCGATGGGGAAGCTCGCAATCTCGCCGCTGCCTTCGCGGCGCGACTGTCCGGCCGGCGGGCCCCACGCGTGTGCGGTCACCACTTCCCAGGTCGAGGGAATGACGCCCTCGTTCCGCATCGCCTCGTAGGCATCGAGCATGCGTCGGTAATGATGCTTGCCAGTCAGGCCGCGCTGGCGGTCGGCGTCGGCGTTGTTTGCGCCGAGGCCGCGCAATTCGTCGAGCAACGCGCGTGGCGTGGGGTAGGTGAGGGTGTAGCGCTCGGCGAATAACACAGGATCACGCAAGCCGGCGCTCAACATGGCGTCGCCGACGTCGTGCATGTCCAGGAAGCGTGCGACATGGGCGTGCTGGTCGGCTTCCGCCCAGGCGGCGCGCAGCTCGCTGAGCGTGTCGGGGCCGAACGTGGAGAACGTGAGCAGGCCGCCGGGCTTGAGTACGCGTGCGCACTCGGTAAACAGACGGCCGACGTCCTCGCACCATTGGAAGCAAAGATTGGAGAAGAGGATGTCGACACTGTGGTCGGGCATCGGCAGCGTGTACGCATCGGCGGCGACGCGCGAGAAGGGCTTCAGCCAGCTGCTGTGCTGCCGGGCCTGACGCAGCATCGGCAGCGCGAGGTCCATCGCGATCACCTGGGCCTTCGGATAGCGCTTCTTCAGTGCCGCGCTGCCCCGGCCGGTACCCGCACCCACATCGAGGATGACCTCGGGCACCTGCTCATACATGTCGAGACGGTCGACCAGGGTCGACTGCACCTCGCGCTGCAGCGCGTCGTGCTTCTCGTAGGTGCCGGCGGCGCGACCGAAGTTACGCTTGATCCGGGTCCGGTCGAAATGAAAGTCGCTCATGCGTCTGCTTCGGTGAACTGCGTCAGGACATCGGCCACGGCGATGGCGTGTCCGATGAAGGGGGCGTGGCCGGCGTGGGCGATTTCTTCGAAGCGGCCGCCAGCCGCCTCGGCGCACCAACGCATGGCCTCGGGATGAACAATGCGGTCGCGTCGGCCGGCTATCCAGAGGCTGCGCTTACGCAGTTCGGAAAGGCGCGATCGCAGGTCGGTGCTTTCGAGCAGGCGAAGGCCTTCCATCAGCACGCGCGGGTCGGGTTCGCCGCGAGAGAAGGCTTCTTCCTTGAGGCGTCGGGCCTCGGCGCGTGGATCGGCACTGCCCATGGCCTCAAGCGCGATGAAGCGCTCCAGCGTGCCGTGGTAGTCGGCTTCCAGGTCGGCGGCGAGTTTCTCCACCATGGCCGCGTCGTTACCGTAAGGCCAGCCTTCGGTGCGAACAAAGCGCGGCGTGGAGCACATCGCGACGACGGAGGTGACGTGGTCGGGCAGGTCGAGCGCCGCGGTGAGCGCGACCAGCCCGCCGAGCGACCAGCCCAGCCATGTCGCCGGCGGGGTAACCGCGGCGATCGCCTTCGCGCACGCCAGCGGTTCGAGCGGAATGTCGCAGTCACGGGAGTAGCCGTGACCCGGCAGGTCGACCACATACATTGTGTAGCGCGACGCCAGTGCCTCGACCAGCGGCGCAAGGATGCCGCCGTGCATGGCCCAGCCGTGGATCAGCACCAGCGGTGTCTCGCCATCGCCGTGACGCTCGACGTGCAATCCGCTCACGGCGCGTCGCTCGGCGCGAGCGTCGGATCGACCGCGCCGCGCTCATCGAAGACGAAGCAGTCACCGCGCCAGTGCGCACCACCGGCCTCTTCGAAGTATTTCAGGATGCCGCCTTCGAGCTGGAAGACATGGTCGATGCCGATCTCGCGCATGTGGATGGCCGCCTTYTCGCAGCGGATGCCGCCGGTGCAGAACGACACCACGGTCTTGCCGTCGAAGCGCGCGCGGTCCGCGGCGATGGCTTCGGGAAAACCGGTGAAACTCGACAGGCCGTATTCGACCGTGTTCTCGAACGTGCCAGCCGCTACTTCGTAGTCGTTGCGTGTATCGACCAGCACGACCGGACGGCCGTCGTCATCGTGTCCTTGATCCAGCCAGCGACGGAGATCCACCGGCAATACATGCGGCGCCCGTCCTTCTTCGGGACGAATCGACGGCGCGCGCATGGTGATGATTTCTTTCTTCAGGCGCACGCGCATGCGTCCGAACGGCACGTCATCGGAGAGGCTCTCCTTTGGTGCGATGTCGGCGAAGCGCGGATCCTCGTGCAGCCATTCCATGAAGGCGTCGATCGCTTCGCGTGGCGCGGCCAGGAAGAGGTTGATGCCCTCCGGCGCGAGCAGGATCGTTCCCTTCAGCGCCAGGGCGTGGCAGCGCTCGACCATCCGCGCGCGCAGCGCGTCCAGGTCGTCGAGGCCGACGAACTTGTAGGCGGAAATGTTGAGGATCGACATGGGCATAGGGGGAGGGACGCGGCCGCCCATTATACGGCGGCGGTCCCGGCGGGTCCGGGGAGGCGGCCAAGGGCATCCAGCAGGGCGTCGATCTGGTCCGGTGTATGCGCCGCGGACAGGGTGATCCGCAGCCGGGCGGCGCCCTGCGGCACGGTGGGTGGGCGGATGGCGACCACGAGGAAGCCGGCGGCTTCCAGGGCTCGCGAGGCGCTCAGGGCGCCCTCGGCCGGACCGATGAGCAAGGGCTGGATCGCGGTCGATGACGGCATCACGGATAGCCCGAGCTGACCGGCGCCCAGGCGGAACCGGGCGATATTTGCCGCGAGCTGCTCGCGGCGTCCGTCCGCGTCGGCGCGCACCAGGCGCAGGGAGGCGCGCGTCGCCGCCGCCAGGGCGGCCGGCATCGCCGTCGTGTAGATGTAAGGGCGCGCGAACTGGACGATGGCCTCGATCAGGGAGGCATCGCCTGCAACGAAGGCTCCCGCCGTTCCCAGCGCCTTGCCAAGCGTGCCCATCAGCACCGGCACCTGCGTCGCGTCGAGACCGGCCGCGGCGACGCTGCCGGCGCCCTGGGTGCCCAGCACACCRAGGCCGTGGGCATCGTCGACGTAAAAGAGGGCGTGACGTTTCCGGCAGAGCGTGGCCAGCGCCGCCAGCGGGGCGACATCCCCGTCCATGCTGAAGACGCCATCGGTGGCAAGCAGGGCCGGGTGGTCAGGCCGCGCATCCAGCTGCCGTGCCGCGGCTTCGGCATCGGCATGCGGATAGCGGCGAAGCTCCGCACCGGCCAACTGGGCGCCGTCGATGAGGCTGGCGTGGTTGAGGCGGTCCTGCACGCAAAGCGCGTCACCGCGGCCGGGCAGGCCGCCGGCACCGAGCAACGCCTGCAAGGCGCCCAGGTTGGCCATCACACCCGTGGAAAACAGCACGGCACGTTCGCGACCGGTCCAGTCGGCCAGCTCTTCCTCGAGCGCGGCGTGTTCACCGCGATGGCCGGAGACCAGGTGCGCGGCGCCGGTGCCGACGCCTTCGACGGCCGCCGCACGACTTAGCGCCGCCATCAGATCCGGATGACGGGCGAGGCCGAGATAATCGTTGCCGCAGAAATCGACCAGCGTCCGCCCATCGACGAGACGTTGGCCGTCCGGCGTGACCTCGCACGTGCGCGGGCGGCGTAACAAGCCATCCCGCTCGCGTTGTGCCCGCGCGGCTTCCACACGGGCACGGAGGTCCGGCCGGCTCACGCCGCGTCGGCGCGTTCGACGATGTCCGCGTGAACCGTGCCCGGCTCGATCTCGACTTCCATCGGCTTGAGGCCGAGGCGTTCGAACAGACGGCGGTCGTGCTCCACGTCCGGGTTGCCCGTGGTCAGCAGCTTCTCGCCGTAGAAGATCGAATTGGCGCCCGCAGCGAAGCATAGCGCCTGCAGGGCATCGTCCATCGACTCGCGGCCCGCGGAGAGGCGCACGACGGAGGCAGGCATGACGATGCGCGCGACCGCGATACTGCGCACGAATTCGAAGGGATCAAGCGCTTCGGTGCCGGCCAGCGGCGTGCCGGCGACCTGGACCAGCCGGTTGATCGGCACGGATTCGGGATGCTCGGGCAGGTTCGCCAGGCTCGTGATCAGTCCGGCGCGCTGCGAACGCGATTCGCCCATGCCGACGATGCCGCCGCAGCAGGTCTTCAGGCCGGCCTGGCGCACGTGGTCGAGGGTGTCCAGACGGTCCTGGAACTCGCGCGTCTGGATGATTTCGCCGTAGAACTCCGGCGCGGTATCCAGGTTGTGGTTGTAGAAGTCCAGGCCGGCGGCCTTGAGCGTGTCGGCCTGCGGCTGGGACAGCATGCCGAGCGTCGCGCAGGTCTGCAGTCCGAGGCCCTTCACGGCGGCCACGATCTCGGCCACCTTGACCACGTCGCGGTCCTTCGGCGAACGCCACGCGGCGCCCATGCAGAAGCGGCTGGCGCCGGCATCCTTGGCCGCCTTGGCGCGCTCGAGCACGGCTTCCACGCTCATCAGCTTCTCGGCTTTCACGCCGGTGGAGTAGCGCGCGGCCTGCGGACAGTAGGCGCAATCCTCAGGGCAGCCGCCGGTCTTGATGGACAGCAGGGTCGACACCTGGACCGCATTGGGGTCGTGGTACTGGCGATGCACGGTCTGCGCCTGGAAGAGCAGGTCGTTGAAGGGCAGGGCGAAAAGGTGTTCAACCTCCTCGCGGGACCAGTCGTGGCGGATGGCTGCGGTCATGGTGGGCTCCCGTGGCGAAGGCGCGAAGTGTCGGCGCCGGCAGGGTCACTGTCAACCTTGGACTATCCACAAAAGTTGACCAAGCTCGCCCTCGCACGGTAGAGCCGATTCATCGGCGATACCCACCCTTGCCGCTCAGAATCCCATCACCCTCGGCCGGGTTGGTTAGTGCGGTAGTGGACGCTACGGATATTCAAGCGCAACTGCTGATGTCTTGCGCTGCTATCGAGTCGGCCGMAGATGTACCAACCATTGATACTGCACCGGGCCTTCGGGTCGCTCTTCAGGCGGTAGAAGACGTGGTTGTCATTGCCTCGATAGCACACCGCGTGGCTTAGATCTTCAATTAGCCGTGGAAGCTGAAGAGAGAATTTGTATCGCTGTGAGCAAAAAACGCGCTCGTCGAGCGTGTCGTCCTTCTTCCACTCGCGGAAAAGAACCGCCTCTTCAGGATCCTTAGCTGTTCGCGAGCGGGTATAGCAGTGATTGGCGTAGTACACGTGCAGGTCCACCGACACCTGCTGCTTATCAAGCAGTAGGCGGTACGAAATTACCTTGGTCCTGAGGTGAGCAATGCCGTATGACCTACCGGTGATGACATCAAATATTTCGTCCACGGCTGCCTAGTCGTCCTAGCGCGACGGTCGCACGCGCGCATTGCCATTCTGAACGCACTAGCAGGCTCACCCGTAAGCCGCGCCTTCACGCCGGTGTGCGTCGAAGGTCGGGGTGCGTGGGAAGCGGACGATAGCAACGCCCATGCAGCGTTGGCTCTAGGAGGATTCTGAAAAATCGCGCGGATGACTTCGTCCACGAATCCGACGCGGTGGACTGTAGACGAATGGCACTGGCCCTCGAAGCGATCGGCACGATGACGCAGAGGGGCGTGTCGCCAAACTTAACGGCCGGTCAACGGCAAACGGCGTGCTCCCGGATACTCAATTACTATGAAGTCGTCCACACAGGAGGATTCCACATGAGCGATGGACAAGGCAGCGGCGGCAACGTACTTGCCGCGATCTGCAGTTGCGTCATCCCCGGCCTCGGTCAGCTGGTGCAGGGGCGCGTTTTCAAGGCACTGTTCATGTTCGTGCTGGCCGCTGTTCTGTGGGTGATCTGGCTTGGCTGGATCATCCATCTGTGGTCGATCGTCGATGCGGCCATGTTCCGCCGGCGCGACTGATCGATTCGCCGACGCATGGACGCGTCCCGCTTCACTCGATGGATCGCGGCGGCCGGCCGTTTCGTCCTCCCGCCGCGATGCCTGGTCTGCGGTGACCAGGGTAATGAGGCGCGTGAACTCTGCCGCGCCTGTTACGCCGCCTTGCCGCGCAACCTCGCCTGCTGTGGACGTTGCGCGCTTCCGCTGCCCACGCCGATTGCCGAATGCGATGCATGCCGGATGGCATCGCGTCCCTGGGCTGACCTCTGGGTGCCGTACGAATACGGGTGGCCGCTGGACTCGCTCGAAACGCGCTTCAAGTTCGCCGGTAGCCTTGCCGCGGGCCGCGTGCTCGCCGATGCCTGGATGGATGCAGGCCCACCGCCGTCGGTGCCCGAACTGCTGTTACCTGTCCCGTTGCACCTGAGTCGCCTGCGTTCGCGCGGTTACAACCAGGCACTCGAGCTGGCGCGACCGCTGGGCAGGCGCTATCGCGTCCCCGTTAACAACGACGTTCTCTATCGCGCACGCCGCACCGACGCCCAGTCCGAGCTCGACGCCGCCGCACGCCTCGGCAACGTACGCGGCGCCTTTGCCGTACGCCGCGTACCGGTGCAAAAGCATGTCGCGATCGTCGACGATGTCATGACCACCGGGGCCACCCTCATCGAATGTACCAACGCACTGCTCGCCGTGGGAGTCGAACGGGTGGATGTCTGGGCGCTGGCGCGCACGCCCTTGCCCGGCGGTCGTCAGTGATTGATGTACACGGGATTGCCGAGGATCAGCAGCTTGCCTTCGGGTGAGCGCACATCCACGCGCAACCAATGCGGCTTGCCGTCGCTCATCCAGTCGAACGCCAGCTCGCCACTCGGCGGGATGAGGTCATGCCCAGCGAGATCGATCGGCTTGCCGCTGTCGAGTACACGCAGCGGTTGACCGCCGAGTGCCGAGGTACGCACGACCACATGCACTGACGCTCCCTTTGCAACAGCCAGCGCGTCACCCATTTCCACTGTCTTCGAACCCGCGGTAGCCTGGATCTCCAGCGACCGATCACGTGTACCTTCCACATCGACGAACACGTGCCCCGCGCGAATGCCGTCGAGGATGCCCTCCATCGACAGCTCCCGCGAATGCACCACGGTGGTCGGCGAGCCGATGCGTCCAGCGAACGTATCCCGCGGCGCGTCGCTGCCATCGTGACTGTCGCTACCGCCGATGCCGGTGATACGCAGGCCAGCATCGAGCTGCGCCTCCCAGAACGGGATGCCGCTGTCCGCTCGCTCCGCGTCGCCGCCGTTGACGGCCTCGATGGCCTGGAAGCCGTGCATATCGACGATGTTATGCGGCGTGAAACCACAACCCATGCAGGTCTCGTCGTTCGGGCGGCGCGGGTGGTTGATCGAGATCACGCCGCGGGCTTTCGCGA